>BNWE01000004.1 GCA_025998595.1 Alphaproteobacteria bacterium
AGAAGCTATCTATATATTCCAATACTTTCTTTCTAAATGACTCCGGATATATCATGATTTTTCCCTTTACAAAACACTAGCATTATAAGACAAAACTACCGCAAATCATAGGGGGAAGCAGTATATAACGGCGATGACCAGGGTAAAATCGCTTGAAAAATTTAGGCAGAGGCAAGAATCGAAGGGAAAAACAACGTATCAAATTATGGTTGCTGTGATGAAGAAGCTTATCCATGCAATGTTCGCGATCATGAAGAAAGGCTCGGAATTCAACGAAAAATTACTCTTCAAAAACGCTTGACTTGGGAAGTGCAACACCGTATCAACACTTAAGTGTTAAGCTCCTTGAAGTTTATTATTTTTGTATGTAGAATAACTGATATTATAAGGTGAGTTTTATGGCAGGAAGTGTAAATAAAGTTATTTTAGTCGGTAATATTGGTCGAGATCCTGAAGTTAGAAGTGCTCAGGATGGTTCAAAGATTGTTAATTTCACACTGGCGACTTCGGAATCCTGGAAGGATAAACTTAGCGGTGAGCGGAAAGATAAGACCGAGTGGCATAGAATCGTGGTGTTCAATCCGAATCTCTGCGAAGTGTGCGAGAAGTATCTGCACAAAGGTTCCAGGGTGTACGTGGAAGGGCAGTTGCAGACGCGTCGCTGGCAGGATCAGGCCGGTGTGGAGAAATTTACCACCGAGGTCATTCTCTCGAGATTCAGAGGGGAATTGACAATGCTGGATTCAAAACCATCAGATGGTGGATCTTCCGGTGCATCCTTCGATGCTCCTGCATCTGCTTCCCCTATTGCGGAAGATGATATTCCATTCTAGTACCGAGTTTGCGGTATTTTTTTGCAATATGTTTAATGTTAAATTTGGAGACTTTTGGTGGACGCTAAAAAAGACGAGATAATGCCTGTGTTGCTTGAAGATGAGATGCAGAAGTCTTATCTGGATTACGCCATGAGCGTGATTGTTGCGAGAGCTTTGCCGGACGTCAGGGACGGTCTGAAACCTGTGCATCGGCGCATTATATACAGCATGATAGAAAGCGGCTACGACTATAATAAGCCATTTCGTAAATCTGCCCGCATCGTCGGTGATGTTATGGGTAAGTATCATCCTCATGGAAACGACCCGATATACGGGGCAATGGTACGTATGGCTCAGCCGTTTTCCGTGCGGGAGATTCTTATCAATGGACAGGGAAACTTCGGATCCATGGACGGCGATCCACCAGCTGCTATGCGTTATACTGAGGCACGTCTATCGAAAATAGCGCACACACTTACGGAAGATCTCTACAGTGAGACGGTTGATTTTCAGCCGAACTACGACGAAACTTTGATGGAGCCGAAGTTACTTCCGGCTCGTTTTCCAAATTTCATTGTGAACGGATCCAGTGGAATTGCCGTTGGTATGGCCACAAATGTTCCAACTCACAATCTTGTTGAAGTTATAGACGCTTGCCTCATGCTCGTGGACAATCCAGAAGCAGGTTTGGAAGATCTGATAACGGTTATCTCCGGTCCGGATTTCCCAACTGGTGGCATTATCATTGGGCGTGGCGGAATACTGTCTGCTTTCAAAACCGGTCGTGGATCCATTATTATTCGAGCAAAAACAAAAATGGAGACCGTTCGCAAAGAGCGTCAGGCAATTATTGTTACGGAGGTTCCATATCAGGTAAACAAATCGAAACTCATAGAAAAAATCGCCGGTCTCGTAAACGAAAAGGTAATTGAAGGCATTTCAGATCTTCGAGATGAGTCTGACAAAGATGGCGTTCGAGTAGTCATAGAGCTTAAAAAAGACGCCAACGGCGATGTCGTGCTGAACCAGTTGTTCAAACACACTGAACTCCAGACGTCTTTCGGCGTGAATATGTTGGCGCTCCTCAACGGACGTCCTAAGCTTATGAATCTGCTGGAGGTATTAAGGGCATTTATCGAATTCCGAGAGGAAGTTGTTGTACGTCGCACGCGTTTCGAGCTGAATAAAGCACGTGATCGAGCACACATATTGATAGGTCTTGCCCTTGCCGTCGCGAATATCGACGAAGTCATAAAGCTCATTAGATCCAGTCCGGATTCGGCAACGGCCAAGATATCCCTTCTAAAAATGGATTGGGACGCGGAAGATGTGGAGCCGCTAATTCGTTTGGTGAATGATCCCGGAAGCGTCTATTCCAATGGAAAATGCCGCCTGACAGACGCTCAGGCACAAGCGATCCTCGATTTGAGGCTCCATAGATTGACCGGACTCGAGAGATCGAAAATTTCTGACGAATTATCTCAGTTGGCCATAAAAATAAACGATCTTCTAGATATATTGGGCTCACGGGAAAGAGTGTACCAAATTATTCGCGAAGAACTCGTCAAAATCAAAGAGGAGTTCGGAACTCCGCGCAAAACGACCATTGAAGACGGCGGAATGGATCTGGAAGACGAAGATTTCATACAAAAAGAAGACATGGTCGTTACCATCAGCAATAGCGGATACATCAAGAGAGTGCCGCTAAGCACCTATCGAGCGCAGAGACGTGGCGGCAAAGGGCGCACCGGCATGACCACCAAAGATGAAGATTTCGTACATGATCTCTTCGTAGCCAATACTCATACGCCAGTGCTGTTTTTCTCCACCATTGGAATCGTGTACCAGATGAAGGTCTACAAGATTCCGCTGTCCACTCCGCAGTCCAGAGGGAAGGCGCTGGTGAATGTGTTGCAGATCAAAAACGACGAGGCGTTGTCTACGGTTATGGCTTTGCCGGACGACGAAAGCACCTGGGAATCCTACGATGTAGTATTTGCCACATCCCACGGTACCATACGCAGAAATAAACTGAGCGATTTCATCAACATAAAACCTGGCGGAAAGATGGCCATGAAATTGGAAAACGGCGAGAAATTAATTGCCGTCGCTCTCTGCAAGGAAAACATGGACGTCATGATATCGTCCAAATTCGGCAAATGCATGAGATTTTCCGTAGATGATGTTCGCGTATTCAACAGCAGAGCGTCCACCGGAGTTCGCGCCATGAAACTGCTGGGAGACGACGAAGTGATCTCGATGTCCGTTCTGAATAACGGAACATCAACAGTCGAAGAGCGCGAGGAATACATAAAATATTCCAACTGGCTCCGCAGAAGCAGTGAGGAAATTCTCGTGGATCAGGTCATGACTCCTCCAGCAAAATATGAGGAAATGAAGCAGGTCGAGCAGATGCTCATGACCGTTACGGAAAACGGCATGGCAAAACGCACGTCGTCATTCGAATACAGAACCTGCGGAAGGGGAGGGCAGGGCATCAAAAACATTGACATGAGCTCGAAAGCTGGAAAAGTCGTAGGGGTATTTCCAATTGGAGAAAACGACGAAGTAATGTTGGTGACCAACAGCGGAAAATTGATTCGCTGCCCCGTAAATACCATTCGCATAACCGGACGCCAAGCCCAGGGAGTCATTCTATTCCGCGTCGAAAAAGGCGAGAAGGTCGTATCCGCCGTAAGGTTGATGGATGGCGAGGAGTGAAGTTGTGTTCGTGGAGAAAATTAAGATGTTTAGAACTAACCTGTTGAAAATAATCGCTCTTGCTTCTGTTTTTATTTTACTGGGCGAGAAGAATGATAATTCTCGCCAGCATAAAAGGAGTTCTGTTGCTACAGAATGGCAAGTTACTGGAGATAGGATGGTAATTTTGTTTTAATTAAACAAGAAGGAACAAAAGATCTGTGGGATGAAAATTATCAAGTGACCGGGGATGACGATTGGTATATTCAATATGAAAACAAAGATCAGCTTGTTGAAAAAGTGAATTGAAGATCAGCCCAGGGAGTCATTCTATTCTGCAATTTCATAGATTCAAGATGGCGCATATTGGAAATCTTGGCATTTTTCGTCATCAAGAGCCACGAAGTGGCGCAGGAGCCAGAAAGAAGAAAACCCCATTGCCCAATGCTCTTCAAGAATTAAATGCCCCTGAGAGGAATATGGTTAACGACTAATTTTTAGTGTTCCCAAATACAATACCATTGACATTTTAATCTATAGTAGATATCTTCTTTCAAGAGCGTAATATTTGTTTTATACTTTTTTGGTGAAAAGTATAGTTGTTTTATTGGAGGTATATATGAAAAAAGGTTTATTATACGGTGTCAGTCTTTTTGCGGTCGTTGGTTTTGCCGATTGCATGGAATCGGAAGATGGTAAAGGAAAAGATATTGGTTCAAGCAGTAGTTCGTTTAGCTCAAAGTACATACGGAAAGATGATAAAAACCGTGGAAAAAAAATAATACAACGTGCAGTAAGAAAAGAGGAGTGGTTTAAATGCCTACAAAAACGCATTCAAAATCGTTACATTGGCTTTGGTTTTTTTGAGAACCTTTTTTTTGGCAAAAGCTCGAACAAAATACCTCAATTTTTTAACGATAATTTACCTAGAACCATGGTGGGGTTTTTGCTAGCTGACTGCCGTGTGCTTGTTAGAAAAGATCAGATAACAGTCGAAAATATGCAAGGAATAATCGCTCTGCGGAAAGCTGGAATTGCCCTCATAAAAAAAGCAGCTGATTTTTGGCGTTTGGGAGCTTCCAAAGAAGCAGCAGAACAACTATGGAACTCCACAGATGAACTTGTCTCTTTGGCCGCTGGGTTCGTTTCTGCTCAATCGTCTCATCTGTTAAAGTGTGGAGGGCAAACCTTTTGTCTTCTCGATGGGCCTATACGCCATAATGTTCTGAATGATCTGATGTCTATTAGACCACCTCATTGGAGCGGAAGGAAGGCTACACTAGAGAAACTTATGAAAAGTGAAGAGACATGCAGCCAAAATGATGAAGAAGAAAACGTGGATACAGTTGGTGATGAAGTAGAAGATTCAAATTTCACAAAACAGAAAAGAGGGCGCGGAAAAGACGATAAGGTTATTAATCGATCCTACGATGGCTATCACAAAAAAAACAACTTTGATGTCGATGGTTTAGATGAGAGCAATAACGAAGAAGGCGATCTTAGTACAGACTCGAACGAAAGCGACGACGAAGGAAATGGCCTCGATGACTCAAACGGGGGCGGTGGTACAGGTACAAAGCGTCGTAAGATTTCTGAGGACGAGTCTACTAGCAATGCCGATGATGACAACAGTGCAATGCCAAGCTCCAGCAGCAGTACTAGCTCGCCATCCAGTCCTAGTAGCAGTTCTTCGAGCTCTAGTAGTAGCTCCTCAAGCTCTAGTAGTAGTGCTAGCTCGTCATCCAGTTCTAGTAGTAGTTCTTCGAGCTCTAGCAAAGCTCTTTCTGGGCTCCTAGGGCGACATGGATTTGCAATCGTCGATGAGTTCACTATTGGCAACAATACAGAGTTACACAGCAGCTTGAACCTCGAGCGGCGGATTAATGAAGCTAGAGCTGAAGCTGAAGCTGAAGCTGAAGCTGAAGCTGAAGCTAAAACTAAAACTAGAGCTAAAGCTAAAGCTCTAGAAGCATCACGTCCGACGTATGGTTCTTATGGTTCTTATCTAACCGGCTATCAGTCATTTCCATCTCCGATGCGAGTAGTGCCTCCTAGCTCGAGTTCTAGCAGTAGTCTAAGCCAGAGCTTCCCAATTTTACCATTTTCTAGTGGATCGTTTCCGAGTTTCTCACCTTCGATGCCGACCAGTACTACACGCGGGTCCTCTACTCCAACTAGCAGCAGCTCGAGTTCTAGTAGTAGCTCGCCTAGTAGCAGTGCAGTAGGATTCGGTGGGGGAGCTGTAGTACTTCCTAGCTCGAGTTTTAGTAGCAGTCTAAGTCCGAGTTTCTTATATTCACCGTTTTCGGGCTTCCCATTTCCGATGCCGACCAGTGTTGCATGCGCGTCCTCTACTCCAACTAGCAGCAGCTCGAGTTCTAGTAGTAGCTCGCCTAGTAGCAGTGCAGTAGGATTCGGTGGGGGAGCATATCAGACATTTGCATCTTCGATGCGAGTAGTGCCTCCTAGCTCGAGTTTTTTTAGCAGCAGTCTAAGTCCGAGTTTTTCATCTTCGACACCGACCAGTGCTGCACGCGGGGCATCTACTCCAGCTAGTAGCAGCAGTCTAAGCCAGGCGATACCGTTTCCTATACAGACCAGTGCTACAAGCGCGCACTTTACTCCAACTAGCAGCAGCTCATTCAGCTCAAGCTCCAGCAGTACCAGTTCGTCCAGTCAGAGTAGTTCTCCTTCTAATTCCGACGACAGTTCATCTAGTTTCGCTAAACCAGGCGATAACAGTAATGCCAAGAAGTAGCTTATTGTGCTTTTAGACAAATGAAAATTACTCGCAGTGATATGAGAAAATCAGTCACTGCGAGATTTTTTTGTTTCTGGTCGAAACACGGCGAGAAGGTCGTGTCCGACGTCAGATTAATCGATGGTGAAGAATGATAGAAAAACGCATTGGATTTTAATTATTTGTTAATACATGTTCAATTACAATGCTTCTTGTATTATATGGGAGAGATAGAAATGAAAAAACTGATCCGTAGCGCATATGTAATGACACTGGTGTCATTTATACCGTTTGATGCTGATGCTTCGGTTCCACTAATTTTTGTGCCGCCTGCACCACCGTCAACGCCAACACCAGAGGAGTCACAAGCGCGGCTAGAGCATACACAACAGGAGAAACGGCTGCAGTTGAAGAAAGAAGAGTTGGAAGTACAGCAAAAATTACAACAAGTGCAGAAAAAACTACAACAAGCGCTTCGGGAACAGTCAACTAGCAGAACGCTGTTTCAGCAGCAAACACTATCGCAGTTGCCACCAACTTTTGTGCTACCAACGCTAACGGAAGAAACGTTGCGGGACGTTCAACATAGACGGGAGGCGCAACTGCGTCAAGTGCAGCAGCAGATACAGCAAATGCAGCAGGAACAGTCAACTAGCGAAATACTACCTCCGCAGCAAACATCATCACAGTCGCCAATAACTTTTGTGCCACCGCAGGCAAAAGCACTGCAGCAGATGCAGCAAACCAGATCATCCTTGCCAAAGTTTGTGCCGCCGGCGCCACCGTCAACGCCAACACCAGAGGAGTCACAAGCGCGGCTAAAGCATACACAGCGGGAACAACCGCAAAAACTACAACAGGGGGCACCGCTGATTTTTGTGCCACCAACGTGGGGAAAAGCACCGCAGCAGATGCAGCAAACCAGTGATACACAAGCACCTCTGACGCGGACTTCTCCGGTGTTGGCAATGCAGCAACGAGAGGATTCTGAGCAGCAATCGATCGCCTCGGGCACTACTGATGCTTCGTCTCAAGCTACTGCAGAAACCGAATGGTGCATGCCACCATTCGATTGCAGTGATATGCCAGTTTATTCTCGTGAATTTCTTGAGAGGGCAGACTCTGAATGGCTTGATCCAACGGATGAGATTAAGAGAAAAGCTTTAATGGAGCCAACCGATGATAATATATACAAATTGATCGAAATCATAGAAAACCCACAAACACAATTTCAAAATTTCATAGATTCAAGATGGCGCATATTGGAAATCTTGGCAGATGACGGAAATAAAAGAGCTAGAGATTACTTATATGAAAAAGGACACTGGAAAGGAAATAGATCTAATTCGCCAATTGCGTTATGTCGAGACGCTAATGAATACAGTATTCAAAGAAAAGCAGAAAACGACGAAATGGACAAAAAACTTCTTAGATATCTCTACGCTATGTATATGAATAGTTCTGCGAGTTGGGAACTTAAAAAGGACAGTTACAATCCAATAATTGACGGGGATGGATTATCACTATCAAGTAAAAAACTTCATGTTTCGTTTCCAATTGCTCATGAACTTTTAGGAGCTGCATCGAATGATTACCCATGGACTCAGATTCGCGATACAAGAACTGCTGGGAGCGGACATCTTGGATGGAAAATACACATATCAGCTAGACCCTCAACGGCTCAGAAGATTGCCGAACTTGTTATCCCAATTTGCAACAAAGAAATGGTTGGTTACAAAGTCATGGGAATTCCATGCATGAGAAGGTGTTATTTTGAATCTAGATTTATTCCAGGCTCAACAGTAAACCAGCTGTTTTCCCAAGGAATGGGGAAATTTATTGTAATTTATCCTAAAACTGATGAGCAAGCAAATAGGATCGCTGTTGCCATCGACGCAATGTTCCAAGCGGAGCACTTAAGTAGAGAGGATTTTGTTCAAGTCTTTGGAGATTTTTCTGTCGGTAAAACTGGAGGAATTTACACAAGACTCACTCATTATGGTGACGATACACGTGACAAAAGAGGATATCCATATGTTTCTCATGAGATTTTGGCTGAGCACGCGACGAGATCTTGCTCGAAAGATGACAATCTTTGTACGAATAGCTATATCCATCCTGCTCCTAATGGTCACGAAAAATTCAAGGATAAAGAGCCAGCTATCCTGAATGAACAGATGAAACAAACGGAGATGGAGTTGCTAGAGATTGAGAAAGCATTGAGAACCAATGCATTAACACTTGAGAGGGAATATGAGTTGCAGGATATTATTGCAGCACAGCCGAAAAAGTACTCAGTATTAGGGATGCTCATAGATGAGTCGGCGGAGTCCAAGGAGTTAAATAAGTGGAAGACATTGAAATGCAGTAGGGAAAGTACATTTATAAAGTTGGAGGAATTGAAGGAGTTTATTGCGTGGACGAAGTTGAATGAAGCGAAAGAACAAGAACCTAGATCATATCAGCCTTTTATTTCTAGTTGTTTTTCTATTCCTGACGTTAAGAACGCTGCTTGTGTGAAGGAACGGAATGAGAATGAATTAAAGAAGATAGAAGGGAGATTAAAGGAGTTGGCCGAAAAGAAAAAAGAGTGGATATTGACAAATGAGTGCTTAGCTGAGAAGAAGGTAAGATTGGATGCTCTAAAAGCAAGACATTATACGTTTTCGAGCTTTGGCAGTCGCGCGCCTTTTGCATTTTTTGGTAATTCTAGTGCAAATGTAAAGCCGAATGATGGGAAATTAACAAAGGAAGAATTGGCAGAGTTAAAAGAGTTGGAAAAGTTGAAGGAGCTAAATGAATGGATTGAATTGAATAGCTTGGAGAATTTGAAGAATCTTCTGCTGCGCGATTTGGACAAATTGGCGAAATGGGTAAAAAATGAGGCGAAGGTGAATGAATTTAAAGCACTTAAGGAATACTGCACGAAAAGTTACAAGTCTCCTTTCCATGAGCTCGGGCTCTATCTTAATGGAAGAAGAGTAGACAGAAATGATGGCGGCTCAGGCGAATCGGATAGACCTATTTGGGAAATCATGAACAAGGAACTCAAATACAACTATAACTTTGAGTTAATTCTGAAAAATCCGCTTTGAAGACAATCAAGGCGTTTTTACTCGCAGTGATCGGGTTATCGCTGCGAGTAGTGGGTGAGTATCAAGCTCAACAGCTATTTGTCAGAGCTACTGCTTAGAACTCGAGCTGGATGAGGAGTCAGTCTTTCTGAGTTTATCAAACTCGCTATGCGATATATCATCATCGCCCGTATCAACATCTATGGCAAAACCGTTACAGCTAATCGTTATCGTGCCATATACAAAGCCGACTTCTCAATTAAATTGCGTATAGGTGATTAAATTCCCGTCCATATCATATTTTTCTATAAATCCGCATGGACTACCATTTTCAAAGCTCGACGTTTCCATGATATTTCCGTTTGGAAAGTATCTTACTAATTTTCCATCGAGCATATTATTTTTGTAGAACGATTGCTCTAGAATTGTTCCATCCGGATAGTAGATTGTACATTCTCCATTCTGCTGTCCGGCTGCATACTTTGCAACGCGGGTTATGTTTCCGAAAGCATCAATTGATGTGAAATCTCCCTCGAAAAGGCCACCTTGAAAATGGGCGACCCCTACTTTAACTCCATTGGAAAAGAAAGTAGCTTCTCCTTCCTGAAGACCGTCCTTGAAATTGGTATTCATAAGTGGTTTTCCGGACAAAAAAAACTCCGCCGGACCTGATAATACGCCATTTTTATATAAAAGCCTGTGGGTCAACAACCCTTGATCGTCGTACAGCAAAGTTTCTCCGTCTGGAACACCGTTTTTAATAGTGACGCTACTTATTAGGGAACCGGATTCGTTTCTGGTCTCATGTACAGTTGGAGAATCGCTATGTAGATCAGTCGAAGCATCTGTATTTGTGCTGCCATCGTCCATTAGAATTCATTCTCCATCTAAAACAATTACAAAATCACTTCTAATAATAAATTGTTTTTCTTTTTATTGATACCAATTATTATCAAATAATTAATGCACAAATTAAATGCATAGCTCAAACAAAAAACGGCTTCACCTAAGAAAAGCCGTTTTTGCTCGATCAATTGGTTGCGGACATATGCGTTAGAGAATCTCATCGCTTTTTACGAATTCGTTATTCAGCCAATTTCCTATAAGAACTTTTTTACCAGGGCACACCAACTTCCCTTTTCCTTCTTTTTTTCCATTCCGCCATTCTCCATCATAGATTCGTCCATCGGCATATGTATATGTTCCATTTCCCTCTTTTTTACCTTTCACCCAATCACCTTCATAGATGTCTCCACCGCTGTATACATATTTTCCTTTTCCTTCTTCGCTACCATTTCTCCAATCTCCCTCATAGAAGCTTCCATCAGCATATGTGCATCTTCCTTTTCCCTCTTTGTTATTATCCACAAAATCTCCTTCATAGAAGCTTTTATCAGTATATGTGTATTTTCCTTTTCCGCTTCTTTTACCATTCACCCAATCTCCTTCATAGAAGCTTTTATCGACGAAAGTAAATTTTCCTTTTCCCTCCTGTAAACCATTTTCCCAACCTCCTTCATATAAGCTTCCATCGGCGTATGTTATAATTCCTTTTCCGTATGGAATATTATCGGAGTTGACTTCACCAACATATTTACTACAATCTTTCCAGGTTATTATTTTCTTGAGTGTTCTTTGCCGTGAGGAACGACAAGGTACAACTGTGCACGTTGATTTTTCATCTGTGATCATGGCTGTAGGAGGCAGATTCATTCCATGCAAATTTTCTGAAACTCCAAAGTTTGCGATTGCCATCGTAGATGCGCAAATAGCTATTGATTTACTCACTTTCATTTATCATTCTCCATTAACAAAAAAAATAAAAACCCAAATAAGTTTACGGAATTTTTTTAAAAAAATCAACAAAATTTTTTGTGTAGATTCTACTTCAATATTGAAGATGCTACCGAAGAAATTCGATTTTAGGACTGACGCAAGAACAAGTTGGACTTTTCAGTAAAATATGTTAAGATGGTACAATATTGTTGGAATCTTAACATGTTTTTAACACTTCAAAAACTGCGTGGATGGTAAGGGGAAATATATGAGTTTAAAACGAAACTTGGTATTACTTCTGTTGTATGATACGTCGGTTAACATAAGCAGGTTTACCAATAGTCCATTCTGTATCTAATTCACGAGAATTATCAAAGGATCTAAAGTAAGCCCCGCTCATTCTATAAGTAAGTTTAACTTCTTCTAGTGCTTCAGCCTGAGCTATTTCTTCATTCGTTTTCATGCTTGGGTATGGGGTGGTAGGAAGGATTATGGAGTCTTGTTCATTTACAAACACCTGGTCATTGGTGGATTGAGTCTGAACTTTTAATCTATCCAATTCCTGCCGTACATCTTCCTTTTGTGCATTGCCATTGACGTATCGATCACTACTTTCGCAGCCTATAACCAGAAGACAAACAATGACAATATATTTTTTTTTCATAAACACTCCATCATTTTTCAGATTCACCGTACTACAAAAATTGAATTGAGAATACAGATTTCATTTCAATCGACTACGAAGGCATTAGCGCCTGTCCTGCAACAACTCCATGAAAACTTGTTCGGATATTATCTTTATTCCCAATTTTTTTGCTTGGTCTAATTTTTTCCCCGCATTTTCTCCGGCAACCACAAAGGAAGTTTTTGAAGAAACAGACGATACTGCTTTTGCTCCATATTTTTCTGCCAATTCCTTCGCCTCATCTCGGGATATTTTTTCGAATGTTCCCGTAAATACAACGGTTTTATTGGCTAACGGACTATCTTGGGAAGCTTCCATATCGACGATAGTTATCATATCGGCGAGCCTCTTTACAATGTCTAGGTTGTTTTTGTTAGCGAAAAAGTTTTTTATGTCATCTAAAATGGACTTGCCGATGCCATCTACAGTAAGTAGGTCGTCGATATTAGTGGTTGCGCAACAGGCATTTACTTTCACTGAGGTAGTTTCAGCATTGCAATCACAACTCGCATACGTTTCGGAAGATACAGAAAACGTGTCCAGCGTCACGCTGGTCGCATACGTTTCGGAAGGTAGCGAAGCATTATTGGATCCAACGTCACGTTGGGGATCCAGCGTTACGCTGGCGCCACGTTGGAAATTTTCGTAGGATTTGAAGAAATTTGCCACTAGTTTCGACACGGATCGACCGACCTGCGAGATTCCCAGTGAATATATGAACTTATCCAGCCTAATGGTTTTGGCTTTATTTATGGATTCGAACAGATTGATGACCGATTGTTTTCCCCAGCCATCCATATTTTCCAGACGCGTGAGAGAATTATTATTCTTTTCTTCTAGTTCAAAAATATCCGGTGGACTTTTTATCATGCCG
The DNA here is from genome assembly GCA_025998595.1 of Alphaproteobacteria bacterium. The sequence continues at coordinate 12,665 of BNWE01000004.1, forward strand.
GAATCGAAGAAAAACTTTATGTTCTGATCACCGAGACCGTCTATGTTAAACGCCTGTCGAGACACAAAATGAATTAACCGTTCGATCATTTGGGCTTCACAGCTGATATTTACGCATTTTATGGCGACTTCTTCATCTCCACGGACTAAAGTAGATCCGCAGCAGGGGCACACACTGGGAAACGCGAACGGCGCTGAATTTTCTGGCCTTTTCTCAGGTATGGGATACAGAATCTGTGGGATAACATCTCCGGCACGCTGCAAAACAACGCGATCTCCGACACGAATATCTTTTTTTTCAATTTCATCTTTATTATGTAGAGTTGCTCTCGATACGACGACGCCGCCCACCGTAACAGGTACCAATTCGGCGACCGGAGTGATGTTCCCAGTGCGTCCCACCTGCACAATTATGTCCAGGATTGTGGTTTCAGCCTTTTCTGCTGGAAACTTGTAGGCTATGGAATGCCGCGGAAATTTCGACGCCGCTCCCAGCTTTTGCTGCAATTGCAAATCATTGACCTTGTACACAACCCCATCGATGTCGTATTCCAGCTCAGCTCTCTGCCGTTCCATTTCCGAATAAAAAAGAAACGCCTCCTGCTGATTTTTGCACAACGCGATTTTATCCGACACCGTAAATCCGTACTCGCCGAGGGTTTTTAGTACATCCATTTGCGTTTGGAATACTGAATCTTTAGTTATTATGGCATAGGCGAAAAACGTTAATTTTCTTGATCTGGTGATTTCGGCATCTAGCTGTCGCAGAGAGCCGGCAGCAGCGTTTCGTGGATTTGCAAACAGTTTTTCTTCTGAACGTTCCCGAGATTCGTTCAGTTTCTGGAAGTCGACTTTCTTCATGATGACTTCTCCACGAATTTCTATTTCGTCGAAATCAGTTCTAATCTTTCTGGGAATGCTATCTATGGTGAGAATATTTGCGCTCACATCCTCGCCAACCGTGCCATCTCCGCGCGTTGCTCCGTAGACCAGCATGCCGTTTTTGTATTTCAATGATGCCGATAGACCGTCCAGTTTTGGCTCCAGCACCAGCTCCACCTGATCGAGGCCGGACAAATTTCTGACTCGCTCCAGAAATGCTGATATATCATCTTCGTTGAAGGCGTTTTCCAGCGATAACATCGGATTGGAATGCTTTATTTTCGAAAATTTCTTCGATGCCTTCGTACCCACCTTCTGGGACGGACTATTTTTCGTTCTCAGCTCTGGGAATTCCTTTTCAATCTCCAGGAGCTCGTTGTAGAGCGCATCATATTCAGCATCACTAACCGTAGGAGCATCCAGTAGATAATACTGACCGGAATAATTCTCCAGCAGACTGCATAACTCCGCATGACGTGCCAGCGCCAGCGTGACGGTCCTAGCCGGACTGGCGTTTTCTGCTTCGCTACTAGCTGAAAGGTATGCCGGCACTTTCGATGCCAAAGTGGTTGCACCGCTGGCGTTTTCTTTTGTTAAATCCATATCACAAATCCTTTAACCTGTTTCAATGTAGAAAATAGCGCTGGCATACCCATCAACCAGAGGCGAAGCCATTAGTGCCCGTGTTGCAAATACCGTCACGTTGGCATAACTAACAATTCGCTATAGCTCGCAAACGGACGATTATTTTTATCCATCATATACTCGGCTCGATCGCTCAATTTTCGTATCTCGCGCATTACAACAGTTGCATTATTCACCAAAAGGCTAGCCTTTGCTTCGAGAGTCTCGCTACTTTTTATCAGTTCATTGCATTCATCCAACTCGTAGATCTTCTCTATGATATCCGCTTTTATTTTTCCCAATTTGGATGTGATTTTATTTAGGGCTGCTACATCGTTGGAATTTGCATGTACAAGATACTTCAGAGCTTCTCCCTCCATAACAATCTGCTTTGATATGGAAGGAAGTATGCTATCAAACATCATCTTTTTGAGTACGATTAGCTCCGTTTCTAGGGTATTGCAGAGTGTATTCAATCTAATTTTTCGATAGGCTTCGAGTTCTTCTCTACCGAATACTTTCATATCGGATAGCATTTTTACATTTTTCTCTTCGATGAAATGGTCGAGTGAATCGAGTATATTCTTTGGAATTACAAGATTTCTCTTTTTTGCTTCCTGACGCCAACCTTCGGAATAGCAATCTCCTTCGAATCGGACTCTCTCGCCATCGGCTGCTATTTCCCGAATGGCCTTCATAATGGACTCATGTTCATTTATGCTATCTGATCTATAGAGCTCTATTTTTTCTGTTAATTTCTCGATTCCACACGCCCAAATCGACGACAAAATTGTGACCGGTCGAGCCAATGCCTGAGAAGCTCCTGGAGCTCTGAATTCGAACTTATTGCCCGTAAAAGCCAGCGGAGACGTGCGATTTCTCTCGCAATTGTAGGCGAGAAGAGTAGGAAGGCTCTTGAGATCGAACTCTAGATATGAATCGCTTGGCATACCATCTTCGTGTCCCTCGGCAATGGATTTAAACAGCGCATCCAGCGATTTTCCCAGATATACGCTGATTATGTTGGGCGGCGCCTCATGCCCTCCCAATCGCAGAGTATTTCCGGGAGTTGACACGATTGCGTTTAGTAATCCTTGATATTCCGCGACTCCATAGGTCAACGCAGCGATTAGGCACACCATGGGCATGTCTTTTAAAAAATTATTGGAAGGCTGCAGCAGATTATTTCCGTCATTATCACACATTGAAATATTTATGTGCTTTCCACTGCCATTCAGTTTATCAAATGGTTTTTCGTGCAATAGCAGCTCCAGATCGTGCTTAGCTGCTACTTTTTTCATGGTATCCATTATCAGCTGATTCTGATCACAGGCTAAATTCGCATCAGTGAATCTTGGGCAGAATTCATACTGACCGGGAGCTACCTCATTGTGTCTCGCCTCCAGAACGACTCCGAGACGCGCCAGATCGCGTTCGACGTCTTCCATGAAAACCATAATTCTCGGAGGTATCGTTGAGAAATAATGGGCGTCCAGCGTTTGATCCTTTGGAAACGGCGTTCCGATTATGGTTCTATTGCAAAATATAAGATCAGGTCTGGTAGCTGCAACCTTTTTATCTATAAGAAAGAATTCCTGCTCCGCCCCTACCGTAACATGTGTAGAAATAATTGAAGTGTGTCCCAAAAGACGCAAAAGCTTTACCGTTCTTTCTTCCAGAGCATGGAGGGATCTCAGCAGAGCTGTCTTCACGTCCAGAGGAGTGCCATCAAAGGACAGAAATATGGATGGAATGCAGAGAGTTCCACCTTTTTTAGTGGAGATTATAAACGCAGGACTGCTGAGATCCCAGGCACTATACCCTCTCGCCCGAAACGTAGATCTCATGCCTCCTGATGGAAAAGAAGACGCGTCCGGCTCACTCTGAACCAAATCTCTCCCTCTGAACGAATAAAACGGTTGTCCGCTATCATCTATTTTTAGAAATGCATTGTGTTTTTCAGCTGTCATTCCAGTTAATGGATGGAACCAATGTGTCCAGTGGGTTGCACCCATGGAAACAGCCCACTCTTTCATGGTAGATGCTACCACATCGGCAACATGCTCATCTAACTTCTCTCTGCCATCCATTGAATCACGTAATTTTTTCCAAATATTCGCCGGAAGTCTTTCCTGCATTTTACGACGATCCAAGACATGCGTTCCAAAAATTTCTTTAATTTCCTGATGCTTCATCCACAAACCCATACCACATACATAACAATACATTCATTATACACATAAAAAATAAAGTATCTATAGTGGATATACACACTATATATGATTATGATATAATCCGCGCCGCTGGGTGGTTAATAATTTTATGGGTACAACATATAGTTGCGTTGCAAAGTTTAAGTATACACGTTATAATATATGTAATATTGCTGAGTTGATTTTAAAAATAACACGCAAGTACTCATGCTAATATTTTTTGGTGTTAATAGATCTTTTACTTAGGTTTGTTATTATGGTGTTATGAGGGGTTAGGTTTGATATGAAAGAAAATTATTTAGAAGCGGTCTCACTGATTGAAAGGTTACATAGGTTGTACTTGGAAGTCATAAAATGCGAATTGGATAGTCTTAAAGTTGAAGACATAAACAACGTTCAAGCTCTGGTGCTTTATAACCTGGGCGGTGAGCAGATCTCCATAGGAGAGCTTACAACTCGGGGCTGTTATCTGGGGTCGAATGTATCATATAACTTAAAAAAGATGGTGCAAAATGGCTATATCGATCAGATGACGTCAAAACACGACAAGAGGTCGTTCGTCATAAAGTTGTCGCCTAAAGGGCTGGCTCTCTGCAAAAAGATAGATTCTGCACTGGATAAGCATGTATCCGTACTCAAAACAGAAGAGTTTGAGGGAATAGACTCATTGGTTGATATCCTGAGAAGACTGGAAGTGTTCTGGAACAAAGTCTCATTCCAGAGAATACGCTTCGGAGTGCCTGCGAAAACCAGAGGCAGAAGCTAATTTTTCGCACATATCATTGATTGCCCAACTGGCTTTCGTGCGTGGTAAGAGTTGTTTTTTGCGTGTGACTCTTACGCCTACTGCGAGTTACGTTGGTGTGCCATGAGTGCATGGGTAATATTATCAATTCGGCTTGAACATCGGATACAGAAGGATTGTGTAAAATATGCTGTTATGCTGTATGGCCTTGATCCAGAATGCCCTCTGTGGTTCTGGGTCATTTTGTCTGCTGTAAAGATCGCCCCTTTTGTTGAAAAATCAACAGAAACAAACAGCTCGAAAAAGCTCTAGATAAAAACGAATATATGTAGTGCGATCTCTTTTAATTGGGCTGTTTTTTTGATATAAGTATAGGCTTGGTTTGTTTTGTGTATACGGATCAGGTGTTTTTGGTCGCATTTTTTGGGTGTTAGAACCTGATTTATTGGTTCTTATGGGTGTACCTAAATTATGCTTTAGATTATACGGAGGAAAAAGTGCCCAAGTTAAAGACTAAGAGTTCAGCGAAGAAGCGGTTTGCTTTTACTGCTTCCGGGAAGGTTATAGCTCAACCTGCCTACAAAAGGCATAATTTGAGAAAGCGTCCTCAGAAAATGAAGAGACAGTCTAGAGGAACAATGGTTTTGAATGCTTCCGATGTCTTGAACATCGTTAAATATATGCCTTATAGATAGGAGAAAACAGGATGTCACGCGTAAAAAGAGGTGTAACGGCACACGCACGCCACAAGAAGGTGCTAAATCTTTCTAAGGGATTCAGAGGACGTTCCAGCACATGTTATCGTTCTGCGTTGGAGAGATTGGAAAAGGCGATGCAATACGCCTACAGAGATAGACGTAATCGCAGAAGAGATCTTCGTGAACTTTGGATTGTAAGAATAAATGCAGCTGCAAGGGAGCATGGTCTCAAGTATTCGCAGTTTATCTATGGACTATCGAAAGCAAATATATCTTTGGACAGAAAGATTCTGTCGGAACTGGTTATAAACGACAAATTGGCATTTGCTGAGATCGCGAATAAAGTGAAGGCCGTCCTTGCATAATACAGCCATTTGGGAGGCAAGAGATGGAAACTAAAATTTGTGACCTACCTGAGGGATATGTGCCATCTGCCGATGAGGAGTTCATGAACGACTTTCAGCGGGAATACTTCAGGCGCAAATTAATTCAGTGGAAGCAAGAGCTCATTCGTGAAAATGAGGTGGTGGTAAGACATTTGCAGGAGGAAGGCAAAACTTGCACAGACTCCGTGGATAGGGCTACCACCGAGGCCGACTTAGCATATGAGATCCGAACCAAGGAGAGAGCTCGCAAATTGACGAGCAAGATAGACGAAGCTCTCGCGCGTATCAAGAGTGGATCCTATGGTTACTGTGAGGAAACTGGTGAGCCAATCTCGTTAAAAAGATTGGAGGCTCGTCCAATTGCCGTACTGAGCATAGAAGCGCAGGAGCGCCACGAAAAGCAGGAGCGCATTCAGAAAGACGATTGATGGTGTTGAATAATTATGTCTAAGAAAAATAGCAATGAGACCGATGAGAATGATGTCGCTGTAGATGAGGTTTCTTCGGAAGATGCTCTAGCAGATGCAAAGCATTCCAAAGTCGGATACAATCGAAAGAATTTTAATGAAGACGTTCGTTTTTTTTGTATATTCATCTCGCTCTTTGCGTTTTTTAGATTTTTTATATACGACTATTTTATTATTCCCTCCAGTTCCATGTATCCAACATTGCTCATAGGAGACATGCCTCTGGTGGAAAAATGGGCATATGGCTACAGCAAGCACAGTATTTGGTTCAGTCCGTCGTTGTTTTCCGGAAGAGTTGCGTTCCGTCGTCAGCCAAAGCGTGGAGAAGTTGTTGTTTTCAAAGCTCCAGAAGATAACGATACCAATGTCATAAAGCGCGTTATAGCTGTTCCCGGCGATAAAATTAGCGTAACTGACGGAATAATCTGTGTAAACGGAGAAAAAGCTCAGTTGACATACAAAGAAGATCGGGTATACTACGATACGAATCAAAGAACACGCCATGTACTTTCTTTGTATGAAGAAAAACTTCCGCTATCGGATGCTCCGATACACACGGTAGCCTATTATGGCCCTGCAAAAGGATCTGATGCCAATCATTTTCCTGAATATACAGTTCAAGAGGGAGAATATTTTGTTATGGGAGATAACCGAGATTTTTCAAAAGATTCCAGATGCGGATTGGGCAGAGTACCGCAGGAAAATCTGATGGGAAGAGCGGTACGCAAAATATATTCTATAGATAACGGCGTGAAATTGTGGGAACCTTGGCTGTGGCTGCATAACATAAGATATTCTAGAATTTTCAAAGAAATAATTTGATGGACGTTGGTAATATACTAAAATTACAGCAGATCATCGGGTACGAATTTAAAACTCATGAGATGATTTTTATTGCCCTATCGCATCCGGGAAAGAAAAAACACGAAAAAGATTTCTCGAGAAAGTTTGAGAAACTGGAATTCCTGGGCGATCGGGTGCTGGGACTTTCTCTGTCCGATTTTTTATATCGCAATTTTCCCAACGATTCTGAGGGGGATCTGGCTGTGAGAATCGCCTCACTTGCTGGTACGGATTTCCTAATAAAACTGGCGAAAGAAACAAAGATTATCGATTGTTTTTCCATCCCAAAAGATTTCTTTGTGTCCCGCAACAAAAACTCCTCATCAATTGCAGACATGATGGAGGCGGTTTTTGGAGCGGTATTTTTGGATTCCAGTTTCGAAATCGCAAAAGATACAATAATAAAGTTGTTCGGAAATAACGTGTATAAAGTGGTCTACAAAACCAAAGATGCCAAAACCAGACTTCAGGAATTGGTTCAGGCGAAAAATGCTGAGCTGCCGTCCTATCGCATGATAAAAATGATAGGGGAAGCTCACGATCCGATTTTTGAGATAGAAGTCACTGCCTGCGGGAAATCCTCCATTGGATCTGGAGTATCCAAGAAAAATGCCGAACATGACGCCGCAGAAAAACTAATGGATTCCTTTGAAAAGGAGTAGCCCATTCAGGTTGCTATCTAAATGGGCTTATGATGTCACGATGATTCTGAGGAATTAGCTATTTTTTGTACTTCCCATGTTTTTTTAAGTTCTTCGATCTTTGTTTTAATGGTGTTAACACTACAAGAAGGATTGACTGCAGTGCTTAGGAGTGTTTTGATCTGTCTTATTTTACTGTCCGAAATGTCAATAATTTCTTGCAAGATTTTTGCATAGAAACAGATACGACCATTATCGTTATTTAGCCCAACAGAGTCTAATAAAAATAGTGCAGATTCTGCGCTGATTTTTTTCTTCCGATTCTTTAAATTAATAAACACGGCTTCACATAGATCTTCACGACTATTGATGCCTCTAAATAAACTTGCAATATCTTCGTCAGATAAGGAGTCTAAATCAGTTACTCCAAGTATATCTTGGAAACGTTGCTTATAACATTTACGCGGCTGCGTTATATGTATAACAGGTATATATTCGTTTATATTGTGTAGACGATGATAATACGGTATAGGCCTAACCTTGATTGTTTTGTCGCGGTCCATGACTTCCGTATAAGAAGCATGCTGCAGTAGATATTTGACAAATTCTACATTGCTGATTTTCTTCTTTTGCTGCTTTAATGCAGCAGGTATAGCGTTATATATTTTTTGAGCAAATTGATCCATTTGTTTCTGATTTGCAAGTCTGATATTGCTAATCAGGCTTTCAATACCCTTTTGTTCTGTGCAGTTTACATCAGTTACGCTAAGTACATCCACCACATATGCACCTTGGCACAATAAATACCTGGTACAGTAGTTGTTGATCCTGTTTTTAAATGGGGGTTGGATATTGTTTAATACCTTTAATGCAGCATTGTATAGAGCTGGAACATATATCTCGTTATCGGTAGCGGCAGCATCTGCTAGTTTCTTAAGCACATCTAGGTTGGTTAAATCTACATCACTTACTTCAAGTATAAGTCCGAAATTGTATCCTCTAGCGTACCGCAGCAAATATTTAGTACATTCTAGGCTGATTTTTTTCTGTGGATCTTTTTTTAACTCAGTCAGTAGAGACGTTATATCTTTATTTTTGTTAGCGGACTCAATCAAACTTATATTTATATCTTGGTCTATCAAGTCTACATCTGGAGCTTTCATTTTCAATATCTTGTCGAAACTTTTCCACCCAGCATATTCCAGCAACTTTATTGATCGATCTTCGTTAATCTTTACTATAGCTCTCGGCGTTATCATAGGTCTCGGCGTTGCTGGCGCCAATCTGTTCCTCAAACGTTCAATTTTGTCCAATAATAGTTCAAGTATTTTCCATGTCCATTCGGGCATTATTTTTTTAACGGCAATTTTCGATACTTCTTCAAGAACATAATCAATTAGAAAATCAGCGTCAGCTTGGTTGGTTATGCTAATTAAAGCGATAATACGAATTACGTTGTCTTTGCCGGAATTGATGTGCCTTTTAATAATTTTGAACTCTTCCACACTAATCGGCGATTTATTAATGTGCAATACATCAAGTGCAGCATTGGCGATTTCTTTCTGTTGAGATATTATTATAGGAATTTCTTTGTGCACCTCTTCGCGATCAACCTTTTTCGTCGTTGCAACGGCACTTGTTACATCACCATTAGTGGTTTCTTCCGTATCCTCTGCGGCCATTAGGAGCTGCTCTCTTTTTTGCTGAAGCTCTATTATGGCTTTTATTGCAGCTTCTACTACATGTTTTCTTTCAGTATTATACAGTATCATGTAGGCGTCATTTGTATATTCTTTTGATATATTAGTTAGTTTATCAACTGCGTCGCTCACTTCTTTAATTCTTTTCGGTTGATATATTGCTTTGAGATAAGGTCCATTACGCCATATACTACCATCTTTATCAGGTTCCAGTGTACAGAACTCAAAAACTGTTTCCTTTACGCCACGAAGGATGCCATCTTTCGTTTTTTTGAAAAAGTCTGAAGCCGCCACTGAGTATAATGATTTGGGCGATCCTCTATGTAAGAGCAAAAAATGCTGCAACAACATATAGTTAGCAAACTTTTCTATACTCTTTTCCTTGTTGTTTTCTGCTATCCAATCATTATACAGTAATTTTATCCACTCAATGGAGTTGGATAAAATCTTTTCTGGCTCTTTTCCATCTCTCATGTATGCTTGCCCATGCCCATCATTGTTCGTGAAATCCATTGTATTGTTTTTTATATCACTCTCTAGACCTGATATAGGAACTGGGCGTATCTGGATAGTACAATACAAATCATTTCCAGAAATAGGCTCATCTTTTTTGCTGATAATGTCTTCGTCTTTAATTCTCGCAACTAAAGTAACATCATCCCTCATACCAATTATAGTATTTAATACGTTCAGAATGTACTGCGGAGTTACCAGCGATGAATTTTTAAAAGTATCCTCTCTGTTTACGGACTCTATGGTTTCTTGCGCTCTTTTTCCAGCTTCTCCGGATTCGCGAGGTGCTTTATATCCATCCATTAGCCGACAAAACACCTTTATAAAGTTTATCCAACCTGGTTGCAGATTATATTGTCCATCGCTGTATGCAATGCCTTTCTCTTGACGTCCACTAACAATTTTAGCCCACTCCGATCTTGTTGGTGTTCGACCATCATTTGCATACTCAGAAACGTCAACATTTTCTTTGTTGAAAAAATCCCATAATTTCGACGCCGCCTCCGAAACTGTCTTCAGCGGTAGTCTCTTATTTTCTATCGATAATTTTCCGTTATTTTCTTTGCAGAATAACATGGTACAAAACTGCCTTAGCTCCGTTTCAACACAGTCAGCAAAGCTGTTTTTATTGTACATCGCAATGCCATTGGCAATTATAGAATCCGTAGGACGTAGTGGCATATACTGGGTATAACTTTTTTCATAATTACGTATCGATTTTGTTATGAGGCTATCAAAAGCAGCGACTGTACGATCAACCGTCGAACCATGGAATGCTATTTCTGTATCTTCCACAGCTTTAGAAAGTTCGCGCTCTAATAACTCTATATTTGCTTTATCTAATACCTTTCTGGCGTATGTGCTTATCAAGTAATTGATATATTCACGTGGATATGGATGTGATTTCTTATAATAGCTACTACTACTTTCATCGGATTCTATTCGTTCTTGCTTGACAGCACTAGCTATCGTATTGAGTATCTCTCCAAGGTTTGCATTCCCTTCAGCATCAAGATTCGTAGAGTTTGCATATGCATAGATTTGCTCTCTTGAAATATCATTTAATTCCAAGTTGTTTTTTCTTACAAAATTGGCTATTGCAGACATTTTTGCTATAAATTTTATTAATTCTTTGTCCTTATCGATAGGCGACTTTACAGTATCAGAGATGATTACATTAATGCCGCCATTTCCTTCGACATTTAGAATCCCCCCTAAATGAGCAACGGCTGAACCATGGAATGCTATTTCTGTATCTTCCACAGCTTTAGAAAGTTCGCGCTCTAATAATTCGATATCTGGTTTATCTAATACTTTCCATGCGTATGCACTTATCAAGTAGTTGGTGTATTCATGTGGATATGGATGTGATTTCTTATAATCGCTACTACTACTTTCGTCGGATTCTATTCGTTCTTGTTTGACAGCGCTGGCTATCGTATTGAGTATCTCTCCAAGGTCTGCATTTCCTTTCGTCTTAAGATTCCTAGAGTTTGCACAAGCATAGATTTGTTCTATCGAAATATCATTTAGTTCCAAGTTGTTTTTTCTTACAAAATTGGCGATTGCAAACATTTTTGCTATAAATTTTATCAATTCATTGTGCTCATGGGTGGAAGCTTTTGCACCATTAGAAATGATTCCCTTAATGCCATTTCTTCCTTCGACATTTAGGCTTATCCCAGCTGATGGAAACAACTTTATCAATAGAGCTGTCATTGGCTCTTCTGATGTATCAAGATAGCTTGCTGGCTGATTCTTTTCGTAGAAACGATTATATTCCGCTGGACCAAAAAACCGATGGTTTTTTACTAGACCTGACGAAAGCAAAACCTGTCCATTTATGAGATCAGTAGATTCATCAAAATATGTTGGTTTTTGTTGTGGTATGTCTCCATCGCCATAGAGAAAGCTGTACCAATCGGCCACTGTCAATGATGCATTAGCACTAAAAAACAATGTAAGCACCAATGATGAGCAAGTTATTAAAGCTTTATTCATATTATCGACTCTTTCTATTAAACAATAACAGTATACATTGCAATTATTAATCTATTGTTAATATCGGCATTTTTTTGTGTCTTTTATCTGCAAGTGGCAACCTAAAAAGAAAGCATTCTTATAGATTGGTACAAAAAAGTAGTGAAAAAGCTACGCTTGGCCTCTTGCTCCAACCGAGTATGTATGTGATCATCAGCGTTTTTTCCACAGCGGTGAGTTTACGGTTTTGAGAAACTCGTCATGGGTATTTTTTTCGTCTTCAGATACATCGAAGCGTCGTTTTGGACGCACGTTCTTCGTGCTTCTTGTAACCTTAAGATCGCCAGCAGTTGTCTTTTCCGGATGAAATGTCAGATCGCTTTGGCGTCCTCCCAAAAGATTTATGTATACTTCGGCCAATAAAAAGCAGTCGATCAATGCGCCGTGTTTTGTGCGGGCAGAAGTATCGACCTCGAATCTTTTGCAGAGCGCATCGAGATTTGCCGGCGAGCCGGGAAATTTTTTGCGAGCCATATCCAGCGTATCAACGGTATTCTTCATACTGAACAGAGGCTTATCCAGACGAGATAGCTCGCTGTTCAGGAATCCTATGTCGAATTTGGCATTGTGAATGACAAGTTTGCTGTCCTGCACGAAATCGAGAAATTCATCCACTATTTCCCGAAACAGCGGCTTTCCAACGAGAAAATCGTCTGTTATGCCGCTTATGGCAGTCGCATCTTTGTGCATTTCTCTTTCGGGATTGATATACACCTGATATGTTTTACCAGTTGGAATGTGATTTATCAATTCAACGCACGCAATATCGACAATTCTGTCACCAGTTGCGTGATATAACCCGGTCGTTTCAGTATCTAACACAAGTTCTCTTAGATTTTTTGAAATATTCATTTTTTGTTAACCTTTCCATGAGATCATTATATTATAGCATTTTTAGGAGAAGTGTTAAGTGGCTACGGTAGCTAAGATATTGGTGCTGGACGACGAAGATGATACGGAGGATCTGTTCACACAGAAATTTCGTCATCAAATCGCCGAGAATCAATATGAATTTGCGTTTGCTACTTCTCTTGAGCAGGTGGAAGAAAGACTTGATAAAAGCAAGTTTGATATTTTTGTATTAGATATAAATGTAGATGGTATGGATGGCATAAGCCTCATAAGCAACATGAAGGAAAAATATCCACTGATGAGAGCTGTGGTTATTTCCGCCTACGGTGACATGAATACATTGAGATCTGTCATGCGTGGCGGTGCTCATGACTTCGTCATAAAGCCAATCGATTTCAGAGATCTGTATGACACTCTGGAGAAGACTGCTGTGGTGGTGGCTAACTTAAAGCAGGCTGAAGCGACCAACAAGAGATTGTCTGCCATTTCCGATGAGTTAGATGTGTCTGCGAAGTTGCAGAGAAGCATTCTTCCAGGCAATGTTGTGCAAAAAGGCTGTATTGATCTGTACGCGGATACCATACCAGCAGCTGAAGTTGGAGGAGATTTTTACGATTACTTCTGGCTGAACGAAACGCAATTGGGAGTCGTTATGGCAGACGTTTCCGGAAAGAACGTATCTGCGGCAATGTTTGCAACGATTGCGAAAACGCTCATAAAGTCTTTCAGCAGGATATATAAATCTCCTGCTGAATGCTTTAAGAACGTGAATCTCATGATATGTGGAGAAAATGTCACCACCATGTTCGTTACCGCTATGTATGGCGTTATAGATACGGAGAAAAATGAGATTATTTACACTAATGCTGGGCATTTGCCGATAGCTGTCATGCATCACGGGAAAGAGCCCGTATTTCTAGACTGTGATCCAGGTATGGCCCTCGGAATATTCGACGAGACTGAATTTTTTGATCATACATATAAATTCGTTTCCGGAGATATGATCATGTTGTATACGGATGGAGTGCCGGAAGCGGCTAATAAAAGGGGAGACGAATATGATTTTGAACGTTTTTCAGAAGTTTTAAAGGAATTCACAGACGCAGAACCTAAGGACGTAACGGCAGAAGTAGTTAAGTCCATAAGGAAGTATGCAAATGGTGCACCGCAATCGGATGATATAACAACGCTGTGCGTAAGGTATGGAGGATAAAAGACAATGTTACTAGAGGTAAAAAATAAGATAGACGAATTCGATCGGATAGCGGAAAATGTTCAGAGCTTTTGTACTGAGCACAAGATTCCCGAAGAGCGATTTCAGAGCATTTCTCTAATATTAGATGAGGTTGTAACAAACGTCATGAATTATGCTTACCCTGATGGCAAGGAGCATACTTTTACAATAAAATTAGAAAAGTGTGATAAAAATATATGCATTTGTATCACGGATAATGGAGTGGCATTTGATCCACTATCATTAGCAGACCCGGACACAGAATCATCCATTGATGAACGCCAAATCGGTGGATTGGGCATATTCTTGGTGAAGCAGTTATCTGAAAATCTGGAGTATACCAGGGTTGACGATAAGAATCAGCTTTACATTGTTGTTTCAGTAGATAACGAGGAGGAAAAGTAGAAAATGGAAGTAAAAGCAGAAGAGTGCGACGGCATAGCTTTGCTGACGCCGGTCGGTAGAATAGATACGTCTACCGCAAAAATATTCGAGGATGCCGTGATGGCAGCTTCGGATAAAAACAAGAAGATTGCAGTTCGTTTTGACTCAATCAGCTATATTTCTAGCGCTGGCTTGAGGGTTGTTCTCATGTTGGGTAAGAAATTAACGGCGGCCAAGGGTACTTTGGTCCTTATAAATATGCCCGAGAAGATATTCGGGGTTTTCAAAATGAGTGGATTCGATAAAATATTGAAAATCTGCCCCACTATTGAAGAAGCTAAACAATTTTTTAACTAATTTGTTGTTTAGTACCAATGGATACAATTATATAGGAGCAGGTTATGAGTAATAATAAGAAGAGCGATACAAATCAGCTGGAGCCGATCAACGATGGCAAGAAAAGAATAAGTATTGCCATGCAGGGCGGAGGAGCGCATGGAGCGTTCACCTGGGGGGTTTTGGATAGACTTCTGCAAGAGAAAGACATTTTCATAGAAGGTGTCTCGGGTACCAGTGCTGGCGGTATGAATGCCGTTGCCACTGCCCAAGGAATCATACAAGGTGGTAACGAAGGTGGTCGTCAGCTCCTGGATAAGTATTGGCAAGTGATGTCAGACGCTGGAAGAACCAGTATTTTTAAGCCAGGCGTGAAAGATATCTTGCAGAATAAGTATACAATGTATAATTCTCCGGGGTTTCTGATGTTCGACTTCATGAGTAAGATCATGTCTCCGTATCAGATGAATCCTTCTGGAGCTGATCCGCTGAAGGACGTCATTAATCAGCTATTTGATTTCGACCTTCTAAAGGAAAATAATGATCTTGTTAAGGTGTTTCTTGCGGCAACGCATGTTTATACAGGGAAGATCAAGATATTTGGTAACAAAGAGCTCTGCGTCGATGCACTTCTTGCAACAGCGTGCCTGCCTACTATTCATGCGGCAGTCATGGTCAATGGCGAGTACTATTGGGATGGTGGTTTCATCGCTAACCCGGCAATCTATCCATTGATCTACGAATGCCATACGGCGGATGTCATGATTATTAAGTTGAATCCTACCCATAGAAACAGACTTCCTACGACGGCTGTTGAAATTGGTGATAGGCTAAACGAAATAACCAACAATACATCTATCGTTCGAGAAATGCGTTCCATACACTTCATAACCAAGCTAATCGATCAAGGTTTGCTGGAGAGGGGGCGCATGAAGAGATTGAATGTGCATTTGATCGAAGACGAGGCGGTATTCCAGGATCTCGGATGGTCTTCCAAATTGAACACGGATATGGAATTCCTGCAACATCTGCGCAATGCTGGTAGAATAGCTGCGGATAAATGGTTGACGAAGAACTACGATAAGATAGGTAAAGAAGGCACTGCCGACGTCGCTGGTGAGTTCGTGTAAATCTATAGTGAAGCCGCTTTAAAGTCGCATCATAAGGTAACTACTCTCCGTCGTAATCCTTGGTGCACTGCATCGAGGATCCACGAAGCTTTTGCAACCACTGGATTCTCGCTGCGCTTGCGCAAGAATGACTAAGGAATTGTTACCAAATAAACTGGACTTATCACTTCCGTATAGGTGAAGTGACACAACTACAATCATAATGTCGTTTGTCCACTTTATTCGGTAATAATTTCTAAAAAGGTTTGTGCGTTTTTTAAATGGCACTACCATACATGCAGCATCAGAAGTAGGCGTCCCCTTTTCTGATGCTATTAACTTCTATTTTTATTGCCCAGGATGTGCAGGTAGTAATGGGGTTGTCAGTGTTAATTGCTGACCAGCATTAGAATGGCTTGCACATTGCACTGCAGGTGCAGTTAGCGGAGTGCGCAAGTACGTCACAGTAGGATATGGAAACTGCATCGTAAAAGGCATAAATTGTGTTCCTTGTGTTGATTGCTGACCACCATTAGAATGGCTTGCACATTGCACTGCAGGTGCAGTTAGCGGAGTGCGCAAGTACGTCACCGTAGGATATGGAAACTGCATCGTAGAAGGCGTAAATCGTGTTACTTGTGTTAATTGCTGACCAGCATTAGATGAACTTGATGACGATGAAGAGCTTCCAAACCACGTATTTGTAAAAAACACCAGCCGAGGATTGGGAATCTCCGGAAACCAAGAAAAATGGTCGAGCCTTTTATAAAATGTATATTCATTGCCCAAAAGAGAATTTTTTCTGGGAGCAGCGCCGGGAAACGAAGCAAACATTTGTTGCGTTAATGCAATATCTTCTTTATCATTTATCCCCCAAAGAATGTTGTCGAAAGAAGAAATAAGATCAGGACTGCACAAATCACGCTGAATGCACATACTTATAAGCTGGCGGATAGTATTCATACAAGCCCTTCTGTCTTGCTCAACGTTCTCTCTTGCACGACTTCTATCTTCAGGACGCATTGTTCGATTTTTTTCACTACCAGCGATGGCAACGGACTCATTAAGACTACCAATACATTGGCAAAGATGAAACATCAGAAAGTCATCATATTTATCGGAAAGCAAATCTCTGAGATTATTAAGTTTTTTGTACATGCATAGAGCAAAGGCAAAATAATGCAGTCTAGCTTTAGAAGACGCCGTAGAATTAATAAAGGCACTAAATTGAAAGAACCCAATCATTGGATAAAAAATCTCATGTAGATTAATTAAATTAAGCTGATCTTTCAAATGAGCTTTCATCGATTCGCTTATGTCGTAATCAACGCTATTATTTTTAGAGATATAGAAGCTATTATCATACAGACATTTTACTAGTTGCGCAAGATAAGATATCATGTGAAATCTACACTTTGAATTAATGTCCTTTCCATGATAATGATCGATTCCATACTGCTGGTCACCAATATAGGCAATGTACGGTTTAAGCTCTCTGCAAAAATCCCCCATGATCCTGGAAAAAAGTTCAAACACATTTTTCTCTCGTATAAGTCCAGTTGGCACACTTTGAGTTTTGAGATCACATAGTGCTTTTTTAAATATAACATTTTGTAGCAATTGTTTATTCTTGCAAAAATACCTCTCACTCATAGGCGCAGATAGAGGAGGTTGCGTCGAAGAATGCACGTTTATAGCGACAGTATAAAAGTTCCAAAGATCTTCTAGCGACAGTTCTTCCAGACATCCTTCACTAATAGACACGCTATTACCATGTGCATCGTTACTATATGTTTCATCTATTGCCGATTCGATACTACGAGCATTATCGTATATATACTGCCTTTTAGCCTCAAGGCTAGGAGTTGCTTTGAAATTTTTCATAATTGAAATAAGCCGCTCATATGATGATGAATGTGCCGAAGATGAGCTAGATGATGGCGCTCCAAATGAACTAGATGATTTACTCCATGGCAAGAGACCGGGAGGAGATGGCATAGGCACGATTGGAGATGTTTCTTCCTTCTTCGAAACATCCTCTGTATTTATCATACCAAACAAACTTGAATTTTGTGTCAATCCACAAGAAAAGATATCAAACAAACAAAAACAACTCGCTACAACTATATTTTTTTTCATAACCTAACTCCATACAATAATATGATAGAATTATACATCTTTTTTTGTAATATGCAACAGATTATCTGAAGATATATTTTTATTTCAATAAACCTTACCGTCCATTCTATTTTTTTATGTCGAATAAGATCTGCTAATCCGCGAACTATTTTAACAAAATGAGTGACCATGCATATTAGAAAGGCAAGTGGGCGGGATTAAGACAGATGAGACGGCCTATCTCCCTTATAGATTGAGTTAAGATACTCCAAAGTATAATTCCGTTCAAGCCGCGAGCGAAAATTGTTATATTTTTCGACTGATTTTTTGAGTAATTTCTTTCTTCGGTAGGAGGTGATTTTTTTTATATCTCTATTGTAATATCCATAATAATAGTTATTATACGTACAATATGTTTTTAGTTATGGAGAGACAAATGAAGTTTTGTGGTTTTGTGATTAGCGGTGTATTGTCGCTTGTAATAGCAATGTGTGGCTCGTCTTTGGCTATGGATATACAAGATACACAGGATGATTCTGATAAAAGGGCGCATGAAATAGTAAATAAACGCAATAGAGTTTGGCGTCCATATATGCCAGTTAAGGCTATATTTGACCACCTTGTGCCAGGATATTCCATGTCTAATTGGACTCATCTTTATGAAATAGCTAAAAATCCTACTGGAAGAAAAGCTCTTCTTGCATATGCAGAAAATTCCGGTGATCATCTGGCGTCTCTTGATTGTCTTGACGCCGTACTTCGTGGATTTGGAGATGCCATTAGGTGGGATGTATCATATGCTCTTGCTAAAATAGCTCAAGATTCCCGAGGAATAGAGGCGCTTTATGCATATGCAATGATTGATGCAAAATTTGAGATAGAGTCGGTACAAAGAAAACTCATGGCGATTGCGTCGATGCAGAATGCAACAAACCGCGAGGACATAGAGAAAGCAAAAGCAGCGGCAACCAACACATTGCTGTCGAAGTATGGTTATAGTTTTGAGGATGGCGTCTTGACGGCTCCAAAGTCTAATCCTGTTCAATCAGCTTCAACTAAATCTACTCGAGATATCGAAGATGCTACTGAGAATGATGAAACTAGTGAGAAAAGCAAAGAAATGCCATCTTTTTGGTTCGAACTCGAAGATGATGACGACTCAGATGTGTGGTGGTAGTATATTTTTTTTCAAGCTTTTAAAAATATTGTAACTGCCGTAAATCCATCGCTTGTTATAGAAGGATTTATCGCAAAACTCAACATTTAAAAACAAACAAGAAACGGCTTACATAAAGGAAAACCGTTTCTGTTCGATTAGTTTGTCTGCTGATTTGCTGCTAATTATTTTCGTCTTCATCGTTTCCAAATTGTAATGGCTCTGATAATAAAGAGAAAAAAGTGTGTGCTGGTATATTGTCAACTGGTGTGGATAGATTGCTGTGTGCAACATTGCTGTCATCGCTCTCATCATTGGAAGTGACCGGAGAAATAGACGATGCTGTAGGACTATTTGCTGCAGATGACGATATAGAAAAATTCGATGGAGATGGGACTTGAACAATGTCATTATTGTTTACAAACTTACCATTTATCCAATCTCCCACTTGCTTTTCTCCGTTGGCTAAAGTTAACGTTCCTTTTCCGTTTTCTTTACCATTCAGCCACTCGCCGTCATAGACGCTTTTATCGGCGCGTGTATATTTTCCTTTTCCATTTGCTCTGCGATTACGCCATTCGCCATCATAAACGCTTCCATCGGGACACGAGTGCTTTCCTTTTACCAACTCATTATTAAACCATTCCCCCTCAAACCTTTCTCCATTGGCCAAAACCTTAATTCCATGTCCGTTTTTTTTACCATTTCGCAATTCCCCTTCGTAGACAGTTCCATTGGTACATGTATGTTTTCCTGTTCCATGTGCTCCACCATTTTGCCATTCGCCTTCGTAAAAATTTCCTCCTGGGCATGTGTGTTTTCCTTTTACGAACTCACCATTAACCCAATCTCCTATGAAATTTTCTCCACTGGTATATGTAAGTCTTCCATATCCGTGTGGAATGCGGCTAGAATTGGCTTGGCCGATATATTTGCCACGTTTCCATGTCATTTTGGTTTTAATCTCCACTTGTGGTGAAAGACCAGAAGATTGCTGCAAAGAAAAAGCAAGCAGTATGCCTTCTGTTTTTGGTTTGATTAAGACAGGTGGATGTACAACTAAAGTGGATATTTTCTTTTCGGCAGTAGTAGGTGAAAGTTTAGGCGTTTCGTTCATTCCTTCTGCAATTCCAAAACTTACGACCACCACCGCAGATGCGCAAGCTACTATTGATTTATTTATTTTCATTTCTCTATTCTCCGTTAATAAAAAGCTAAAACCGAAAAGAGTCTATGATAATTCTTTGTTGGAGTCAAGCGATATCAGATAAAAATGCAAATATAAATGTCCTATTAAGGATATGTGCAAACAAGAAACGGCTCCTCCAAAGGGAAACCGTTTTTGTACAATCAATACAAAAAATTTAACTTATTCTTGCGCAAGTCTTTATCTGATCAAGCATGACGCTTGGCTTTTCTGCAAACTTTCTCTACGTAAGCGTTAAAGTCGTGACCGTGAAGCTCAAAAAGTTTGCGCATGGCCTCTTTGGTAGGTGAAAAGTCTATTTTTTTAGTGCGATTAATTTTTTTAACAAGATCAGAAAGAGCATCAGGAAAGGCATTATGTGAATAACGGAACGGCTTACCAAGAAAAGACGCTCTATCCAAATCGCTTAGTCTGTTGACATATAATGTCTTACCTAAATGCGCAATTCCCAGTATTTGATTGATCTCTTCCGGTAATGTCCAGGAAAGAAGGGCCATTTGTCTTAAAATTTTTATGACTGTATTGCTGGAAGCTTTTTCACCTAGGCGGTAGAGTTCTGAGGCTATGTCCCGATCTTCCTTCAAAAAACGTAGCATCTTTTGTTCTAGCTTAGCCGTACATTTTTTTACATCTTCAGGTTTATCCTCAATCAAAGCTTGGTCGACCTGGGATTCTTTTTTTTGTGCCTTGCAAAAAGCTTTGTATATATGTATCACATTCTTTCCTACTTTCCTTTTCCCAATCTCTCTTTGTACAACATTTGCCGGGAAATTTAAGAATGGAAAAGCGAATTTCTTTATTTCAGGTGATTGCATATATTTTTCAAATAGTACATTAGGAGTCGCTATACCTAGCATAGAATGAACAGCATGACCAAATTCATGTATTAGTGCTGACGAAAAGGATATACATTTCGGTAAGCGTCTTAGACCTAAAAACGTTTCCTTACGTCCAGTAGGCAGAAATCCAACTGTCGCCGCATCCCATTTGAAGAAATTGTTATCCGTTGTCATATATATTGTTGCCCTAGAACAATTGTCTCCGAGTAGTGCGTGCCCTATGTTTGACATAACGCAACAGTCATCACCCTTTCTGAAGCTAAGAGTAAAATTCGGCATCTTGTTCGTTTTATATTGAAATGCGACCAGAAAGGCGATTAATGTGTCTCTATCGACTGGATTTTTGAATGATTTTATTGCCTTCTGCAAAGACGCCTTAAAATGCATTTTATCCTGCGTGCTGTTAAATCCCAAAAGCCGATCGTTTGACAGAATTTTACCAAACTCGCGACATAACATTTTTTTATTTTTCTGCATTGCTATAAATTTGCGTCGATCTTTAGGAGAAAGTCTTGCACCTTTTATTATACTTTTCAGATCTATGATTCTTACGTTTTTCTCCGTAGCAGATCGTCGTGAAAATCTATTAAAAACAACTTCGGAACCAAATGATTCATAAAATACAGCAGAAACAACGAACAAACAAACGCACAATTTTCTTAACATATAGCAATCTCCGTTTTTAAAGCAACAACATTATTAGAACTGATAACGCACCACATCATGATGAGTTTTTATAGACAAAATAGTAACATATCTTGTGCAAGTTCGCAATGGCCTTGCCATATATTTTTATAAAAGTTCTCAAATAGATTCATCGCTCATGTTGCAACATTCTTTCTTTTATCGCAAAAAGGTATTCTCCGTCATTCACAAACTCATCATTTCTGAACAGTCCTTCATAGATGCTTCCATTGGCTGACGTATATTTTCCTTTTCCATCTTTTTCGGCATTCAACCACTCTCCCACATAGACGTCTCCATTGGTATACCGCATCGCTCCAATTCCTTCTTCGTTACCGTTTACCCAATCTCCCACATAGAAATCACCATTACCATATGCCATCATTCCTTTTCCATGCATTTTACCACTCACAAACTCCCCTTCATAGAAGTCTCCATTGATGTATTTTATCCTTCCTATTCCTTCTCTTTTACCATTCACAAAATCACCTTCATATAGCGCTATACCGACATATGTCATCATTCCTTTTCCATGTGGAATTTTACTGGCATTGATATATCCGTCATAAATTCTCTCGTAACTTTTATCGCTTTTTACCGCAAGATCGAGCGCATATACCGCCATAGAACGATGAACGATAACTCTTGTCTTTTCTTGTATGGCAACATCTCCGCAAAATGACACACTTCGCTTGTGGGAATAACTTACAAGTCCATTATTTTCCCACATTCCTGTTGCAATTCCGAAAAACACGACCATAGCCGCAAATACATAAATAGCTATTGACATATTTATTTTCATTTGCTTGTCCTCCATTAATAAAAAGCTAAAACCGACAATTCTAGTTTACAAAAATCTCTTGTGAAAGTCAAGAAATAAAAATGAACAAGAATGATTCCGGAACTCGAAAACAAAAAATTGACTTTCAAGAAAGGCGCTTCTTTGACAATACCCCTGTTGCGAAACCGACTATGTTGGCCACCCATTTAGAAACGAAGTGCATCAATGGGCGAGGTCTATATATTGGCATTGTCCATTCAAGAAACAAAAAAGTTTACTTTTTCCGAAAAATAACTTGCAAGTGTAATAAAATATGTGTATAATGCATATTGTGATCTAGTTATACAGTAAAACAAAGAGAGGAAAGTATGAAGAAAATTTTACTGACAGGCCTGTTGGCGTGTTTCGCACATGATGGTTGTAATGCTTCCATAAATGCAGATATTGAATCGGAGAGTAATGAAAGCTCAACTGCATTGGAAACTCCCGCTCAGAAATTTGCTGCCGCGCAGGATGCTGCCAAAGCAAAGAGTACCGTTTCGCAAAGAGTTGCTGACGAGCGGACATTTCAAGAACTGCTAATACAGCAAGAGCAGGAATTAAAGAATGAGTTTATTGGCGGCATCAAAATCGTCAAAAAAGACACGGTCACGACAACAAAGCCAGTCAGAATGCCATCCGTTGTTAGAAGACCAGTCAGCGAATTGGCAGTTCGCATTTTTACAGCCAAGTGCTTTAAAAAACACGCAACAAGTGTCGAAGAAGAAAAAGTTGTCGATGGCGGAGAGTATAATCTACGCTTGAGACGAGATGGCGCACCGCAGGTTTTTAAAGTAATAGTTGATGGTAAAAAATACGTCGTAAGAACTGTTGCGCCTATGGTAGACGAAGACACTGGAAATCCGCTTCGTTGTTACTTTAATGACGAAAGAGTGGCGCATCTAAGAACCACTCAAAAAGAACTAGAGCATCTGGAATTAGGCGTCAGTTTGATTGAACCATTAAACTTTGCCGTATATGATCTTGATCAACATGAAATAAGAGTGGTGAATTCGCTAAAAGAGATTAAAAAAGGCGAAGTTCAGATGTGTTTAATGCGATCAGCCGAAGGGATTAGTTTAAAAGATGTGTTTGACGACGATATGGTGAAAATAGCTCAAATCATACAAAGACTCGTTAATGGTGAACCATTTGATGAAGGTATGAAAACAACTATGAAAGCATCTTTTGATAGGGGATATTTAGTTGGAAAAGCACTAGCCAACCTTCATAAGATAGGGTACGAGGGAGCAGGAAGGTCATCAACAGTCCACGGAGATACAACCGAAAGGAACGTGTATATTAATAATAAAGAGGTGATATTTATAGATACTGACAGGTTTGGTGGAGATGATGCTTTTAGCAACAAACACTCCATTGACTACGAAATAAGATCATTGCTGTGCACAAGATATCCAGCCGAAGCACTTACTCAGGTTGGCGACAATTGTATTGCCGGACTGTCGAATAAGCACAAAGCATATCTTGAAGCATACCCCAATTACATCTATCGTTTAACAACAGGATTACGATATGGCGCTCATTCGCCATGTATAATCAACTCTTCTCCACCTACCGTAGCTTCACCATATGGCGTACCTTTTACTGTTGGTTTCTTAAATGGATACAAAAGCACATTTCCCGAAACAATACCTGATTTTCAAGCAAAAAGGTTGTTAAGTGAACAAGAGTACGGAGTATCGACGTTGGATTATCATACGAAGTATATGATATACAATATCTTTTACAGAAGCTATGGTAGCGATGTGCTTTTGGATACGCAGGGGAGAAACGCATCCCTCAGATATCAATACAAAATCTTGTGCGATAGCTTGGCGACAGCAATGGGACTCTGGGGAGAGAATGTAAATTTCGAGATATTTGCAAGAGTTATGACGATCCTTCATACAAGAGATCTGCTTAAATTTCCAGGTTGGAAAAGCCGGATTCCAAACTCGAACACGTTTGACGTTGAGATGGCACTACACAGACTCCTCCCTCCAGGCAAATTTTAGTGAGAGCTTATTTCTCTTAAAGTTTTTGTACTGCACTTCGGGCGATCTCATTACTGGGGTCGTCCAATCCACAATAGAACTGTTGCGAAACCAACTTATATCCGAGGATTTTTTAAGCCAATGTGACGTTGGATCCAATAACAGTGAAACGCGTGTGCTGCAAGCACCAACGACAAAAAGGCTCAACAGAGGAAGATTGCGCAACAAGTCTAATTGATGCTGAGTTATGCTACCTTAGGAAGCTCATAGTGGATCATTCGATTGTTATCTTCTGTTATGGAAAATCTGATTTTAATTCTGTTGGTCGGAAGATAGTTATCGATAATTTCCGGCCATTCTATGATCGTTATGCAATTTTGAAAAGCTTCTTCCAGTCCAAGCTCATTGAATTCGTCGGAAGATTTGATTCTATAGCAGTCGACGTGCCATATCTCCGCAAGATTACACTCATATGTTTGAATAATGTTAAACGTTGGACTTGATATATCTGATATATCTGGATTGAGACTCTGCATTAAAAACTTTGCAAAAGTTGTTTTCCCATATCCAAGATCTCCGCAGATACTAAAACACATTCCCTTTTTTGCAAATTTAGAAAGCGATTGGGCGATTTGCTTTGTATCCTCTTCCGAAAAAGATAAAAACGTTCCAGACGTATCTTTTTTATTTACTACCACTCTATTCTCCTGTAGCTCATGGATTCATACACATGATCCGATTGGATACAATCACATTGTTCCAAATCAGCCAATGTTCTAGCTAGTTTCAGAACTCGATAATAACCTCGAGCAGAAATCCTAGCCTTATCAACACACTTATATAATATTTCTTGGGCATTTTCAACAATATACTTCTCCAATTCTTGCCCATCGGCTTCCGCATTCGTTTTTATTGGCATGCCTTCATATCTGTTTGCTTGGATGTCTCGGGCAGACATCACGCGTTTCCTTATGGCCGAAGACGATTCTATGTCCTCTTTCGACTGGGCGAAATCCGAGATTTTAACGTCCGGAACATCGAGAAAAATATCTATTCTGTCCAAAAGAGGACCGGAAATTTTTCTCAGGTAGTCTTTTCCGCATTTTGGAGCTTGATTGCATTCTTTGCCGCTAACGCCGAGATATCCGCAACGACATGGATTCATAGCGGCAATCAACTGTATGCGAGCCGGATAGGTGATGTGATTATTTGCTCTGGAAATGGTGACTTTTCCGGTTTCCAGCGGTTGTCTGAGAGATTCAAGCGTAGCTCGGGAAAACTCTGGAAGTTCGTCGAGAAATAATACGCCACGATGAGCCAGCGAAATCTCTCCGGGCTTTGCGTGCATTCCACCGCCCACAATCGACGCCAGAGACGCCGAATGGTGGGGAGATCGATACGGTCTCTCGCTCACCAGTCCAGTTTCAGATATTTGTCCGGCAAGACTGTGGATCATGGTGACTTCCAGCGCTTCTTCCGACGAGAACGGCGGAAGAATTCCCGGTACCCGCGATGCTATCAGTGATTTTCCCACTCCCGGAGGCCCCAGCATCAGCACATTGTGTCCACCGGCGGCGGCAATTTCCATAGCGCGTTTGGCGACCATCTGTCCTTTTATGTCACTCATGCATCCGTAATTTGTTACTCCGGAGGTTCTGTCCACATCATTATTCAGGGTAATTTTCGGAAGAATTTGCTCCCCATTGAAATGATTGATCATGGACAACAGGCTACGTGGGGCCAATATGGAGCTTTCTCCGGACCAGGCTGCTTCCTGCGCGCATTCTTCCGGACATACGATGATTTTATCGTTTGATTTCGCCCAAATCGCTGCCGGCAGTATTCCGGGAACCCTGGAAATATTACCATTGAGGGACAATTCCCCCAGAGCAACCACATTGCATATGTCGTCCTGGGATATTATGCCCATCGCCGCCAACAGAGCCAGAGCTATGGGCAAGTCATAGTGACTTCCCTCCTTCTGAACGTCTGCCGGAGCTAAATTGACCGTAATCCTCTTGGATGGCAGAGAAATCCCCATGGAATACAGGCATGCTCGAATCCTCTCGCGGGACTCGGCAACGGTCTTGTCCGGAAGACCAACAATCATGAACGCCGGAAGTCCGCTCAGCATCTGTATCTGAACATCTATTCCTATCGTCGATATTCCCAAAAAAGAAACCGTTTTTATGCTAGCGTGCACTACTTTTCCCTATTTTTTTTGTTTATTTTCACATACGCGACGACTTTCTCAACTCCGGAAGTTGTACGAGCATGATTCAATACGACGTCTCTCTCGTAGCTGCTTTGGGCAGTCCCACATATGTAGACAATGCCCTTCACCGTCGTGACATCATAGTTTAGAGACTGCACATTACCATCAAAAGCCAAAGATGATTTGATTCTGGAAGTTATGCTGGAATCAATGGCCAGATTCTTCGCCGTTGGCCTACTTTGTACTTTGGTTTCGTCGAAAATCTCCGCTATCCCATCTATGCTTCTTATCAAACTCATCGCTTCTTTCCGCTGCGCTTCATTCTTCATGTACCCTATTACAACGACCATGCCGTGCTTAACGGACAGCTCCACTCTATCCAAAAT
>BNWE01000005.1 GCA_025998595.1 Alphaproteobacteria bacterium
CAGTACTGATGATTTCAATAGTTTTTCTATTTTAACGAATGAAGATGAGGACGAAAGTACGTTCGAAGAACTAAAAGTGTTTAAGGATATACTAGGGGAAAATGCACAGATAAAACTAATGAGTACGAACACAGAACTCGTAGCAGATGAAACCACATATAAAATAAAAGATCTATATTGCGAATACATTGTTGGTGAAAAATTCCCGAGATTGCTGTCTTTTTCGACGGCGCTGCCGGATATGAAGTACCGTACAAATGTGAGAATACAGAAACAGCAAGAGAAAAATACAACAACCTATGATGTGAAGGTAGACGCATTAAATCCAAGTTCTATACAGAATATATTTGAGGATGTGGATAGCGAATTGAGTAAACTGACGCCACTGATAAAAGGCTATAATATTCCCGTATCCGGAACCTTGAAATTCACCTACGATGGAGACAAATTTTCCCAATGTGCTTTTGATCTGTCTGCATCTGCCGGGATCGTAAAACTATTGAACGATAATTTTTTGGCATTAACTTTGGGAAAGAAAATAGATGGAGGAACCATATCAGGAACGATATCTTCCCGAAAAGCCGCCATAAATTCCATAAGTATGTCATACGGAGATTCCGGAGTTCATCTGACAAACATACATATTCCAATGGAAGATTTTGTTCCTGGAAACAGCGCAGATATAAATGGCTCTCTAAGCATATCCAATGCCAGTGTGCAGGAAATGAGCTCGATACTTCCTGATAATATTTCCAAAAGCATAATTCAGTCGTTTGAGGGCTGCTGTATGCCTGAATTTAAGTTGGAGCTATTTAAAGTTGATCTGAAAGGCCCAATTCGTCTCGGAGAAAGTAACTACGGTAAAAAAATGGAAATTGGAGATGGAACCTTCAAAATGCATGGTGCTAGTATTCTGATTGGAAAAGATAATGTCACCGGTATAGACGCCACAGGTAAAGTAACCGGCAAGGGGCTCGATATAAAACTTACGAAAGCTAATTTTAGAGATATGACCATAACCGGCGGAGAACTATTTATATCGAACAAAGACAAATCATGGTCGGGCAATCTAAAAGCCACTTTTCCAGTAAGCGACTTATCCAAATACACTAAAGCGTTGTCCGCTAATTTATCACGATTTCCTTTTGGAAAATTAAAGGTAAAAGGCTTAGCCAACATCGATATGAAAGTGACTAGAACGGCAGAAGATAAAAAAACAGAAGAAAAAAGTAAACCATTCAAAGTGGTTGACTGCAAAGGAGTTCTTGCATCCGATTATGATAACACAAAGGTTCGCTTCTCTTGGGACGATAAATCACTTAATTTAAGTGGTAATATAAATAGCGCAAAAGATGTTGTAAAAATGCAAATCGAAGAAGATTTTATCAAAAAGACTGGTAAGTCATCGTTAGATTTTGAGTGCCAATCGCATTTTCTGAGAAATTTGCTACCAATTACTCCGAAATGGCTGGAGGGGAATATAGCTCTTAACGTCCGCAGTACGTGGAAAAATTCAGATGAGTCGTTTAGTGTAACGGCCAATCTCAAAGACACATCGATGTTGATTCCAGTAATCGGAATTAAAAAAATGATCGGTGAAAACGGTACTTTCAAAGCGAAAATCACAAAAGCTAATGGTGACTTTGATTTTTCAGATTTGGTTTTGGATATGGCTAATGCAAGACTCACTGGAAAATTGTCTCTAGATGCTGCCGGAGATCTCAAGAAATGCTCCTTTGATAAATTTGATCTGGAAGGTGCTTCAGCAAAAGTCAGTCTGCAGAGTGATAATAAAAACCAAAAAGGCCTCCAGATGTCTATTATTGGAGACAAAGTTGATATCGGCAGAATATCGACCATGGTTAGATCGTTGGGAAAGAATGTACCGATATCTGCATATGTTAATTTAAAGGAAGTTTCGCTAACTGCATTAAAAAAACTTAAGAACGTAAAAGGCAGCATAAAAATAGACAATGGAAACATTCTAGGAGGAGCTGGTTGCGCAGTATATGGGAAGGACTCAACATTGGCAGTGAGCATAAAGCTAGATGATAAGTCGAAGGATAGTCTGGTTTCTGTGTCCGCCTCAAATGCCGGAGAGCTCACAAAGTATTTCGATATTGCAAATTGCATAAATGGGGGTGTGGTGAATATCCTGTTTAAGCTGCCGGGCGGAAAGATTGGCGATAGTGTGTCCGGTCGTCTGGAAATGACTGACTTCATTGTGGAAAATAGCGCTCAACTAAACAAGCTGATTTCTCTATCATCTCCAATTGTAGCTCCACAAACTGGTTTTTCACTGGGATGCAATGCATTTGTTGGAAATGTTAGCATATCCGGTAGCGATGTAAAAATACGAAAAGGTAAGCTAGTAAGTCCATTGATGGCGTTTACCGTTGATACTAACTATGATAGAAAAAAAGACATTCTTGATGTGAATGGATTGTCATTATATATGTCATCGCTGGGAGGGCATGGTTCAAAGGGTACTCTTACTTCAGAATACAATGCGACAGGCTCCATAAGTTCATTGGCCGTATCAGTTAAGCCGGCAAAGTTTTCCTCGTACGATGATCTATACAATCTGTTTGGGGATATGCTTCCAATTCCAGCGGATGCAGGCGTGGAATATATGGAAGATGATACTGAAAAGCTACAGCCGATAAACTATGAAGATATTGATCCGTTTGAGGATAACGCGTTCGACAAACAAGTTGCTGCGCCTCCAGAAAAGAAAAAAGCAGCAGCTCCGGTAAAAACGAAGAAAAGTAAAGTAACCATAAGAAATATTAAGAAGAAACCGGTGGAAGAAGAGGACGAAGATGAAGACGAAACAGATGAAGATACTGACGTCGAAGACGCCAAGATAAGACATAGAATCGTAGATAAAAAAACAGGCGTTGTAATTAATCGCGGTTCCGCAAAACGCAGATAAAACTAAAGGTTCCCAAAAGGCACAAAAACGTTCATATTATAATATCTCAAGGTCATTTCATATGTGTTTGAATCTTTATATTGTTTCAGCATAAGAAAACGCAAGTGATGGAGCCAGCATCACGCTGGTGTGGTACGCACAATTGTAGTATAATGCCTAACGTTTCGTTTATATTGAATTCAGGGAGAATTGTGAAGTGTCCATCGAAGAAGAAGATTATAATGCTAGCTCGATCAAGGTGTTAAGGGGACTGGAAGCCGTCAAAAAGCGTCCTGGTATGTACATCGGCGATACAGACGATGGTACCGGACTGCATCACATGGTTTTCGAGGTGGTGGACAACGCCATCGACGAATCGTTGGCAGGGCATTGTAAGCGCATAAATGTGACCATCCACAGCGATGGCTCGGTATCTGTTCTCGATGATGGTCGCGGAATTCCAACCGACATACATGAGGAAGAGGGAGTATCCGCCGCCGAAGTCATCATGACCAGACTACATGCCGGTGGAAAATTCGATCAGAACTCCTACAAGATTTCCGGAGGATTACATGGCGTTGGTGTTTCCGTCGTGAATGCCCTGTCCGACAGGCTAGATCTGTCCATTTGGCGCGGCGGGAAAGAGTACTTCATGCGTTTTCGCGATGGATTTGCAGATGCTCCTCTGGCTGTCGTTGGCGAAAACAATCACAAAAGCGGTACGATGGTGAGATTCTGGCCTTCTGCCATGACATTTAAAACCACAGAATTCGTCTTTGGAACCCTCGAGCATCGATTGAGGGAGCTTGCGTTCCTAAATTCCGGCGTGCACATAGTCCTAACTGACGAAAGAAAAGCCGAGCCCAAGATTGTCGAAATGCACTACGACGGAGGTCTCAAGGAGTTCATAAAGCATCTGGATACCAGTAAAAATCCGCTGATCGACAATCCGATTTACGTATCGTCCACCAAAGATGAAATCACCGTTGAAGTCGTGATGGAATGGACGGATAGCTATCATGAAACCATGCTCTGCTATACGAATAATATTCCACAATCGGACGGAGGCACTCATTTGGCGGGCTTTAGAAACGCCCTAACTCGCACCATAAACAACTATTTGGCAGCCAATGCAAGAAAAGACAAGGCCGTTCCAACGGGAGAGGACGCTCGCGAAGGACTTACGTGTATATTGTCCGTGAAAGTTCCAAATCCGAAATTCTCTTCCCAAACGAAGGATAAGCTCGTGTCGTCGGAGGTTCGTGGCGTCGTGGAAAGCATTGTGAACGAGACTCTTTCCACATGGCTGGAGGAAAAACCGGCGGAAGCTAAAAAGATCCTGTCGAAAATCATAGAGGCTGCTGCCGCAAGAGAGGCCGCTCGCAAAGCACGTGAACTTACCCGCCGAAAAAATTCTCTGGAAATATCGACTTTGCCGGGAAAACTCGCCGACTGTCAGGAAAAGGATCCGGCTCTCAGCGAAATATTTCTCGTTGAGGGAGACAGCGCCGGTGGTACCGCCAAACAGGGGCGCGATCGCCGTACGCAGGCCATTCTTCCACTGCGTGGTAAGATATTGAACGTGGAGCGAGCTCGATTCGACAAAATACTGTCTTCTGCCGAAATAGGCACTCTCATATCCGCTTTGGGAGCTGGAATTGGCGATGATTTCGACGTATCGAAGGCACGCTATCACAAAGTCATAATAATGGCCGACGCCGATGTGGACGGTAGTCACATCCGCACACTTCTGCTTACGTTTTTCTTTCGCCAGATGCGTCCGCTGGTGGAAAAGGGATATTTGTACATAGCTCGTCCGCCGCTCTACAAGGTAAAGCGCGGAAATTCGCACATGTTCATTCGGGACGAAGCAGCTCTGGAGACCTATCTGCTGGACTCCGCTGTGCCGATTTCTTCCCTCGAAATGCCGAGCGGAGAGATGATTGCCTCCAACGATCTTCGGAACTTTGTTTCGAAAGCGGAAAAGCTAAAAAATGCCGTCGACCGAGTGAATAATAAAATAAATAACTCCGATCTGTTGGAAATCCTTCTGCTTTCTGGATTTGCAAATGATCCGGAGGCCGCGCAGCAGACGGTAATCAAAAGCCTGGAAAAAATTTGCGGTGGCGAATGGAGCTTTGACCAGAACGAGACCCATTATCTTTTTTCGAGAACTTCCCGAAATGTTACGGAGAAATTCGAGGTTTCCAAAAATATTTTTGCCTCTCGCGAGATGCAAAACATTCACGCTGAACTTGATGAGTTTAAATCGTTTTTATCCGATCGGTGGACATTGAAAACGAAAGATACAGCGGTATCCGTAAAAACACCGATAGATTTTTTCAATAAATTTATGCAGGTGGCGAAGAAGGGCATTGCCATCAATCGCTACAAAGGTCTGGGAGAAATGGACGCAGAGCAGCTCTGGGAAACCACCATTGATCCAAATGCTCGCGTGCTCATGCAGGTGAAATACTCGCATCTGGAAGAGGCGGACAAAATCTTTTCCGTGTTGATGGGAGACGTAGTGGAGCCGCGCCGAGAATTTATTCAGGAAAACGCTCTGAATGTCGTTAACCTGGACGCCTAGTGTATGCCAATGGGTATGCGAGATGTATATACAATTTAACTGAGAATGCATCTTTTTGTTCCACTGGCTCCCTACGTCGCTACGCTTCTCTGGATGACGGTAATTTTAGAGTTTCTCGTCATCTACCATGTTCACGGATGGATTCAAGCGTTTTTTTGAATTATTTTTCCATCCATTAGTATAGCGTCAGGTCCGTTTAATTCTCCATAATTAGAGAGAGAGTTTTCTGTTGAGATATCGAGTTGTAGAAGCGCATTTGCGACACAGTCATCTTCAATTTACAGGCTAATCCGATAAGAAGATTCCGCAAAGCAGCCATAATTTGCGGCGAATTTCCATTGCGAATTGTACATCGATCTTCGTGAAAAATCATGTCACAAACCAAGCGTTTGGTCCCGCCTCATCATGACCCGACAAAAGTGCCCAACTTTTGGGATCTTTCTGTAATTTTTTAGCAACAAATTCAAAAGGAGTCAAGCCATTTAAAGCTCTCAATCTCTTCCCCAAATTATGTGTGCTCTTATAAAATCATTGAGATATGTCTCCAGTTGCTAACTATTTTCGTAGTAATACTTCTTAACAGTCGCTTCTTTGATGGTTCTATTCATCCTTTCGACCTGGCCATTCGTCCACGGATGCGCTGGCTTTGTTAATTTATGAATGATCCCATTTTCCTTGCAAATTGAGTCGAAATCGTACACTTTCTTTGTTTTTAAGCACTTATACGTGAATTGCGCTCCATTATCCGTAAGAATTCTACGAGTCTTATAAAGTACTGCTTTTATTAGATTTTTTAGGAAACTCGTCGCTTCTTCCTTGCGCATCCTTTTGTAGACTTCTATATATGCGAACTTGCTGACTCGATCTATGGCTACAAATAAGTACAGTTTCCCTTCTTCCGAAATGCTGAAGCTGCCTCAGCAAAAATAAACGCATATGGTGCAACCACTAACGATAAAACGCACATGTTGGAAGCACTGTGGGATTGACATTTTCTTCCGAAACCATCACATTTACAGTGTAAAAGATATGGAGTTTTGCAGATGAATGTCCGAATAACTAAATTTATGATTGTCTCGATTATGTTCGTTTTATGTTCATGTGAGCCGAAGATTAATCAGAGGGGAAACATTACCATCTTCGACAATTACAACACCTTTGTGGAAGGCAAGACTAAAACCGAAGACGTCTTGAAAGCCTGCGGAAGTCCGTCGCTATGTTTAGGTAATTCCATCTGGATATACGTTGGTTATAAATCGGAAGAAGTTTCATTTAAAGACGTTGCATTGAAGGATAGAATGACCATACGCATGGAATTTGATGAAAATGGCGTATTGAAGTCCATCCAAAAAGTCAAAGGAGATCGCTTATCCAGCATACACTTGGACGAAGGCGTAACGAAATTGACGACTGATAAGGAAACTGCGTCTATGCTGGAAAATAGCAAGCAAAAATGACTAGATCTTTTACCGAACCGAACATAGATAAAACGCCCGTAGTGCAACCACCGTCACGCTGGCTTAGTCTGATTGTGCCATTCTATAACGAAGCGGAATCCGTTGATGTTTTTTTCGGGAAAATCATGTCCGTGTTGAAAAACGTCGACCGTTCGTTTGAAATCATATGTATCAATGATGGCAGCACAGACGATACGCTCGCCAAACTAATGAAACAGAAACGACGTATTCCGCAAATAAGAATCGTCGATTTTTCGCGTAATTTTGGAAAAGACGCCGCCATGACTGCCGGACTTGACTTTGCGTTTGGTGAGTGCGTAATTCCCATCGATAGCGATTTGCAAGATCCTCCGGAATTAATCATAGAAATGCTGGAAAAGTGGAAGCAGGGATTTGACGTTGTGCTGGCAAAGCGCATCGACAGATCAGAAGATAGCTTTTTTAAGCGAACAACAGCTCGTTTATTCTATAAAACCTGCAATTTGTTGTCGGATATTGACTTACCAGAAGACGTTGGCGATTTTCGATTGCTGGACAGAAAAGTGGTGGACGCCATAAAGCAATGTCCCGAGAGAAAGCGTTTCATGAAAGGATTGTTTGCATTTGTCGGATTTAAAACGGCGTTTGTTGAGTATAAACGTCCAGCTCGAGAAGTTGGAGCATCGAAGTGGAGCTATTGGAAACTCTGGAACTACGCCATTGACGGCATCACTTCATTCTCAACATTTCCGCTGAAAATATGGACGTATATTGGGATTTTTATTACGCTGGCATCGTTTGCCGGAGGCATGTGGATATTGCTCCGAACTCTACTTTACGGAATTGATTGGCCTGGGTACGCATCTCTCATGATCGTAATGCTGTTTCTGGGCGGAACCCAAATGATTAGCCTCGGATTAATCGGCGAATACGTCGGAAGAATATACATGGAATCCAAGCAGCGTCCCATATATATAGTAAAAGATATCATCGAATAGAGGACATACAATGGATTTTTCAAGCGCCGTTTGGTCTGTTCCGTTTCTTGGAATTATTCTTTCCATGTCGTTTTTGCCGCTATTATTTCCGAAATTTTGGCATGAATACGCGAGTTTCGTGCCTGCATTTTGGGCATCTGTGTATCTAGTGTCTGTGGGGTGCGTATTTGGAGTGTCGAAGATTTTTGTAGCCACGCTGGAACCAATTCTGGTGCATTACATTCCGTTTATCGCACTTATTTCGGCTTTGTACATAACGTCCGGAGGCATATACATTGATTTTCCCCGAGGAAACGGACCACTATTCAATGTGTGCTTTCTTTTAGTTGGAAGCCTCGTAGCCGGATGGATCGGCACTACCGGAGCGGCAACGTTACTGATACGTCCGTTTTTAAGAGCGAATATCGGCCGAAAACATAAAACGCATCTGCTGATATTTTTTATTTTTCTGATTGCAAACATCGGTGGAGCGGCTACTCCGCTTGGCGATCCTCCATTGTTCATTGGATTTCTCGAAGGAATCGATTTCTTTTGGTTCATAAAAAATCTGTATGGAATTTTGTTTTTCACCACCATAGCGCTGTGTGCGATATTTTTTGCAATTGACTTTTGGTTGTACAAAAAAGAGACGCAGAATCACGAAATAAAACAAAACGATAGGAGTTTCGTTTTCAAGGGCACACGAAATTTGATTCTACTCGGATTAATTCTGTTGACGGTTATTTTCTGCAATTTCGATGGAGATTTCGAGATACTGGGCGAAAAATTCCGATATTCGTCCCTGATTCGAAACACATTGCTAATGGTTATCTCGCTGATTTCGCTAAAAATTACCACCAAAGAAATTCGGAAGAAAAATCATTTTTCGTTTGCTCCCATAAGAGAAGTCTCGGAACTTTTTGCCGGTATTTTTATCACCGTGATTCCCATCATACACATATTGCACAATGGATCGGCGGGAGAATTCGCGTGGATATTCAATTGGATATCTGCAAACGGAGAATTTATTCCAAACAGATGCTTTTGGGCTAGCGGATTGCTGTCTTCAACTCTGGACAACGCGCCGACATTCCTGATCTTTTTCCATTTGGTGTCTGGAAATGCCGCAGAGCTCATGACGGCGAAAGCCAGCATCCTAACGGCTATTTCCGTGTCCACTGTATTTATGGGAGCACTCACCTACATAGGAAACGCACCCAACCTAATGGTGAAATCCATCGCGGAAAAATACAACGTGAAGGCGCCGTCTTTCATCGGATATATGCTGTGGTCCATTGGTATATTGGTACCAATATTTTTCCTAATTTCGCTGTGGTTGTGATATGTGCGAACATAAGTCTGTTCTTTTGAAGGAAGTTTTGGATATGCTGTCTCCGATGGACGGTGGCGTGTATTTCGATGGAACATTTGGCGGTGGCGGATACACAAAAGCCATCCTGGGATCTGCCGATTGCCGTGTGATAGCCTGCGATCGCGACGACCGAGTTATAAAAATCGCCGATGATTTCAAGAAGAAATACGGTGATAGGTTTCAGTTTTTTCACGATAAGTTCAGTAATATAAAATCGATAATGAGAGAGGATTGTGATGGTGTTGTATTGGATTTGGGCGTCTCCAATTTTCAGCTGGCGGATCCGGAACGTGGCTTTTCGTTTAAATCATCGGGGCCCGTCGATATGTCCATGGGATTATGCAACGAAACCGCCATGGACGTCATTCACAGATACTCGGAAAAAGATCTCGCGGACATTATCTACAAATTCGGAGAAGAACATTTTTCCCGCAAAATCGCCAAGCACATCAAACTGAATCTGAAAAAAATTAACAATACCGAAGACTTGGCCAACGTCATAAGAAACTGCATTGGTCGCAGAGGGAAAATCGACCCGGCTACGAAAACTTTTCAAGCTCTGAGAATCTTCGTTAACAAAGAGCTGGAAGAACTGGAAAAAGTCCTATCCGATTCGATTCCCCTACTGAAACCAAACGGAAAAATCCTGGTGGTCAGTTTCCATTCCCTAGAAGATAGAATCGTAAAACTATTCTTCAAAGGACTGTCCTATCCAAAAGATTCTCCGTTTATACTACTCAACAAAAAACCAATAACTTCATCTGAAGAAGAATTCATTCTCAATCCTAAAAGCCGCTCTGCAAAATTACGGTGTCTGCAGTACCAACGTGACGCTGATGTTATTGCTACGAGCTGATGGAAAAGATGTAATATGACCTCCATTATTTAGACCACTGGCGGGAGATTTAGAGAGCCAAGTTTGGAAAGCTCTGCATAAACAAAGCTACCAACTCTACAACCACTATTATACACATCATTTGGAGTTTTGTAATCCAAATTTTGATGTAATCTTTTAAAATTATAAAAATCGATAAATTTCCCTATTTCATCCTTTTTCATCGTGCCTTCTCTTGGCACACCACAAAATAGCTTACGCTCTCGGAAAACAGAGAGCTTCATTCTTCATTATTACCTACGGATTTTATCTTCGTTAACAAACGTGTTTTCATGGATTCGATCTTTGGATCCGACTTATCTATGTAGCATTTTTTTCGTATTTTCGCGCTGGGATATATGTATATATTATCCTGAAGATTCTTATCTACATGTTCTTTAGATGCAATTACTGCATTGGCACGGGACGTCTCATTGGTAACATGGGCAATTACCAACGGATGAAACAAAAACTTCATAAATGCATGAGCATTTTTTATGTGTTTAGCTCCCTTGGGAATGGCAACGACATCTACCCAAAGTGAGGCTCCTTCTTTTGGCAGAAAAAACTTTATGTTGGGCTTTTTATTATCGGATTGCACCTTTAGGATATCGCCGGACGTACTGAGCGTCACACATGCATTTCCAGAGGCAATATCCTCAAAACCATAGGAAGTAAACTTCGAGATATAGCGTCTTATTTTCTTCAGATGTTCAGATGCTTTGCGTATGTCATCTTCGTTTTCCGTTTCTGGATTGAGTCCTAAATATGCAAGCACAGCCGGAAACAACTCATCTGGTGACTCATACAACGATATTCTGTATTTACTTATTTTTTCTGCGTAAACCGGATCAAATATTATAGCTAAGCTATCTTTAGGAGCATCTGGCACCAAATTATCTATTATATTTTCGTCCATTCCTATGCCAGATATTCCAAACTGATAGGGAAGTGCATAGTCGTTTTCCTTATCATTTTCTGCTAATCTCAGGAGGATATCCGCATCAAACATCTTGCGATCCAGTGTTTTATCGATTTTCTGATAGATACCGGCCTTCAGCTGACGGGAAAAATTCGGCCATGCCGTTGGAAAAACTATATCATATTTTGCTCCGCCGGCCAGTAGCTTTGCCTCCAGGACTTCATTGGAATCGAAAATGTCAACGATAACTCGGATACCTGTTATATCTTCAAACAACTCAATCAATCTGTAGGGGATATAGTCTATACCAACGTCTATGTATAAAACTTTCTGATCATCAAATTGTCCGAAATCTATCTTCGAAAGTTCCGCATAGAGATTGTCTTGACTACTGCGTTTACCATGAGTTCCACAAAAAAATATACCGACAAAACATACAATAAAAACTAAAGCTATATATCTTTTCATATCTAGGAAACTTGCTGTAACACTTCGGACGACTCTTCTTTTTTGGTTTTCGAATACTTATATGCACCATAGGGAATAGCCGCTATATAAGTGAAAATCAATACAGTTAATGTAATCCACAACGCTGTTAGAAGGCAGATTATCACAAGGGAGGCTATCAGCAGCTCAGGGGATACTATTCCATTTTTCATTTCTATCATTTTTGAGGACATACTCTTTAGCGTACTTATCATTAGTACACCGGAAACCAAAAGACTAAACGAAACTATTTTTTCTCCCAAGAAATAGTCATTCCCAGTAGCAAAACTTAAAATAAGCGGAAAAAGAGCAATTATGGCGCCGGCAGGAGCTGGAATTCCTGAGAAATACTTCTTCTGCCACTCGGGTTTCGGTTCGTTCAGGATCTGAACTACGTTGAATCTTGCTAGTCTCAGGGCACAGCAGACAGAGAAAAACATGCAAATCCCCCATCCAGCATGCTCCATAACACATACGGATCTCAGGAACAGTATTATGGACGGCGCCACGCCAAAGCACACCAAATCCGATAGTGAATCAAGCTCAGCACCAAATTGAGACGACTGCCCCAGCATTCTTGCCACTCTACCATCAAACGAATCCAGCAGCGCCGAAACCAATATGCACATGACAGAGGTTTCCCATTTACCAAGTAGTGCAAATCTGATGGCAGTCATGCCAAAGCAAAAAGCGGAAATGGTTATGATTGTCGGAAGAATTTTGGGAAACGGCACTTTCTTCTTCGATTTTAAATCTTCAATTACATCCATAGCGCTCCTCGCTTTTACACAGATTACAAGAACACATAAATTTATTTCTTTTTCGATTTTAGATGAGCCAGTATCGTTTCTCCGGCCACCATAACCTGCCCTTCTTCAACAATAACTTCCGCATCTTGTGGAAAATACACGTCAACGCGACTGCCAAATCTTATAATACCAACTCGATCTCCAATTTTTAAATTCTGCCCCTCGGTAATGTCACAGCGAATTCTTCTGGCTATCAAACCTGCTATCTGAACAAATACAACAGATATGCCATCGGCTGTTTTCACGTATGTGGCTTGGCGTTCATTATATTCACTTGCTTTATCTAGAGAAGCATTGAAAAACTTCCCGGGAATATATAGAATTTTCTCAACGATTCCGGATATTGGCATTCTATTGATGTGAACATCGAAAACACTCATGAAAATACTAATTTTTTTCCAGTTGCCTTCGAGTTCTAGCTCAACAGGAGCGCTTTCCTCTGAAACCTTTAGTACAGTTCCATCAGCAGGACTGATGATGATATCCTCTTTGGAGGAATGAACTCTCTCGGGATCTCTAAAAAACATCAGACAGAACAAGGTGAATATGAATCCACACCAACCAAGATTTACGCTCACATGCCCAAGTAAAATTGAAACGACCGCAAAAAATGCAACAATCGGCCCAGCATCACGATCAAATGGAAATTTGTTATTCATCATAACTCCTAAAAGTATAAACACATCCGAACAAGATTATATTGCGTTTCTTAATATAATTCAAATTCAAAGTAATATGTACCACATTTTTAGACCATCTCAAAGGGAACGGAAGAATAGGGTTATAATAAACTCCGGTATTTTTCTGAAATTAAGAAAACAACATATCAATATAATTTGTTGAAAATTTACGCAAAAACAAAAGTTGTGCCATGAACGCAAGGTCTGTTCACTTCTACCTTAGCACCTATCCAGGAGCAGTCGAACAATGTTGGTATGCCCATTCGCAATTGCCGAAAACAACATTTGGATAGCAAAGCAGTAAACACGCGTGCTGCAAGCACAATCACGAAAACATATTGTTTTTCATCAGTCTGATATATCATATGATTCGTCAAGTCATGATGCCTCGGCAAAGCCTGAAGCTTGTCGGATGTGAGCAGCCTCAAAGGCTGCCAACTTCTTAAACAATTATTCCAATTAGAATGAGACAAACATATTGCCTTTTGTTAATTTGACCAATATATCGTACAAGACGCCAGTAAAATCACAGTCATTTGATCCACAATAGAGTAAGAATTGTTCTACGCACCATGACAACTCCTCAACTTTCTGCTTATAGAAGTTCTGATCGCCACAAAATGCATTCAATGTAGAAATGACACGTTCCATCTCTTGGAAGGTGAGTTGTAACATCCTGTGATCAAAACCAAACATATGTGTATTGCTACATATTTTTGCAATATCTCCTGACGCTGTGTTGTTTTGGACAAACTTCACAAAATTCCCCAATATGTCACTATAGACAGTCCCCTCACCAAGGTCATTTTGATTCAAAGAAGCAACTTTATTGACAATTGCGCGTATAAAACGCATGTTTGTCTTAATTTTTCCCTTCGTAAAATTATCATTTGAAACGGCGATTACGCTGGGCATATTGTACATAATCGTATTCAACGACACAGACATCTTGATAACAGTATCAAACAAACTCAATGACGTATCGTTAAAATGTTCTACCATATTGAGATATAACCAAGTGTTGTACCCTAAACGCTCTCGCACATTTTTTTCATATTGGGCAAATATAATAATTTCTTTTTTGACAAAGCCGTCTCTCCAAAAGGATGCTTCCATGGCTTTTGTGGAACGAAATTCTTTTATTTCATCTTTTATTTTGAGCCCAAGTGTATCTGCAACTGATAGCATCACATATTTTTCTTTTGTATTTGATTCTTTATTAGATTTAATTACTTCTTCCACATCCATTGGAAAGACTTCCTGTGATACAATTCCCAACATCAGAAATAGCGATAAAATTATTACTTTCATTTTTTATACTCCATTTAATAACCACTGCCATAATGGCAGATAACCTACAAAAATTCTCCAAAATACTGAGGGATTGGCGCGATAATCTCCAGATTGAGTTCCTTCACAAATACCTTGTGGGCGTGAAGAAACATCTCCTTATGCTTTATATCTTGATTATATTTTTTATCCCCCAGTATCGGCGCCTTGAGAACTTCCGCGCAATGAATTCTTAGCTGATGCTTTCGTCCGGTAGCTGGTTTTAGCTCCAGCAAAGAATAGCCCCCACAAATTTTCATTAGACGGTAGTGAGTTGTTGCACTCAATTCACTACCCTGATCGTTTGTAATAGAATCATCGATGATCCCCTCTTTTTTTATGAAATTTCCT
The DNA here is from genome assembly GCA_025998595.1 of Alphaproteobacteria bacterium. The sequence goes on from BNWE01000005.1 coordinate 14,741, forward strand.
GCGGAACAATCCACCACAGCGATGTACGTCTTTTTTATTTTGTTTTCGCGAAATAATTCCGTAAGTTTTCGCGCAATGATCTGATTCTTGGCAATCAACAGAACTCCGGACGTATCTTTATCTAGGCGATGCACCAGACGGCATTCACACTTGCGATGTGCCTGATATATCTTCAAAAAATCATCTATGCAGATGGAAACATTTGTTCCAGACTGCACCGCCAGTTTAGGAGGCTTATTTATTGCGATAATGTCTTTATTTTCAAAGATTATCATGGATTCGAACTGAGCTAGCAGCTTTTTGCTATGATTTGATTCTAGATCCAACGTAACAGCTTCTTCGGCTACAGAACCAAGATCGGCAAAAATCTTTAGGACATCTCCGGTATGCAATCGGTCGGAGCCGGATACTTTCTTGCCGTTTACCTTAACTTTATTTGTGCGAAAAATCTTCTGGAGAAACACGTAGCTCACGCCTTCGCCTAGGCTTTTCACTACTCGATCGGCGCGAACTCCATCTTCAGATTCGGTTACAATATGTTCCACAATTATTTTCCTAGATCATCGCAAGCATGAATTCCAAAGACTCATCCGCTTTGGCCTTCAGGCTTCCACCACCCTGCGCAAACGCCGCTCCACCGCCACCTTTTCCTCCGAGAATCTCAACGCCTTTTTTCAGGATATTTCCGGCGTTGTATTTCCCCTGAAGATCCGAACTGACGCTCACTACCACAGAGGCCTTATCCGCATTCGAATCCCGCGAAATTAAAATGCAGATGGCATTGGTCGGATGTTTAGCCTTTATGGCGTCCGAAAGCATACGCAGGTCCTCCATGCTATGATCATCCAGTAAAGCCGATAGGATTTTCACTCCTGATTTTTCAACGATAGCCAGACCATTAATCGCCGCCTTCACCTTATTATTGGCAATCTCCTGATTTTTCTTTTTCAGCTCGGTCGTTAAATCCGATATTTTTTGCGGAAGTTCCTGCGGTGTGCATTTCAGCTGCTGCGACGAACTGGACAGCAATTCCTCGAGATTATTCAGATAATTCAGAGTGTTCTCCCCCGTTATTGCCTCGATTCTTCGAATGCCGGAGCCAATACTGGTTTCGGACAGAATCTTAAATAATCCGATCTCGGACGTGTTTGTAACATGAGTTCCGCCACACAGCTCAAACGATATATCTTCCGAGGTTTCCTTGCTGAAAATACGAACAGTACGAACAGATTTTCCATATTTTTCTCCAAAAAGAGCCGTTGCTCCCGCATCTATAGCTTCCTTTTTGGATAATACTAGAGTTGATATTAGTGGGCTTTGGAATATCCAAGCGTTCACCAACGCTTCCACCTCACTCAGGTCTTCCGGAGAAATCGCGGAATTGTGCGAAAAATCAAAACGCAACCGCTCATCATTTAGACTTGATCCGCGCTGAGCTACATGATCTCCCAAAACCTCCTTCAGAGCCGCATGCAACAGATGCGTAGCCGTATGATTGGCCCTTATATTTTCACGCCTTCGTCCATCGATTTCCAAAAGCACTTCGTCCAAAACTGATATATTTCCGGAAGACAATTCGCCTTCGTGAGCAATTATTGTGTTACAAAATTTCAAAGTATTTGTGACTGTAAACTCCCCATCCTTAGCTTTGATAATGCCCGTATCTCCGCATTGACCACCGCATTCAGCATAAAATGGAGTCCCCATCACTATTATGTAGGCTTTTCCTTGAGATAGCTGAGAAACCTCTTTTCCATCCTGCACCAACGCTAAAACTCTACTGAGGCGAAAAGTGTCTTCGTACCCATAGAATTTCGTTGGCTTGAGCTTCTCCTTCAATGAAAGCCATACGCTATCTTGCTTTACCTCACCGGATCCAATCCATTTCGCTCGATTTCGCTGTTCCTCCATAGCTTTTTCGAAGCCATCCACATCGACGGATATATTTTCAGACCTCAAAATGTCTTGGGTAAGATCCAGCGGAAATCCATATGTATCATACAATTTAAATGCCGTTTCTCCGCCCATTAGCCCACCAGCCGGAATATTTTTGACGTCCTGACGCAGAATTTTCAAGCCGCGCTCCAGCGTATCCAGGAATTTCTCCTCTTCCGCATGGGTAATGGACGCGATGGTGGATCGGCTTTTCTCCAGCTCCGGATACGCGTCTTTCATGATATCGATCAACACGTCCGACAGCGTAAACAGAAACGGATCATTTATGCCAATCATATTTCCGTGACGCATGGCTCGCCGGAGAATACGACGCAGCACATATCCCCTGCCTTCGTTACTCGGCACAACTCCATCCGCCATCAAAAACGCAATCGAGCGAATGTGATCAGCAATAACCTTATAGGACGGGTACGTCAATTCGTAATTTGTTTTGGAAACTTCCTTCAGAGAAACAATAATTCGCTTAAATATGTCGGTTTCGTAGTTGTCGTGTACGCCCTGCATTACGCTGGCGATTCGCTCCAATCCCATTCCTGTATCGATGGATTTGCTTTTTAGCGGAACTCTTTCTCCGTCGGTTTTCTGCTCAAATTGCATAAAGACGGTGTTCCAGATTTCTATGTAACGATCACCATTTTCATCGGGAGTTCCAGGCATTCCACCGGGAACATCTTCTCCATGATCGTAGAATATTTCGCTGCATGGACCACAAGGCCCAACATCTCCCATGGACCAGAAATTATCCGACGTCGCTATGGGAATTATCGTGATATCTCCTGCGATTTTCTTCCAGAATTCTTTGGCTTCTTCGTCGGTATGATAGACCGTGGCCAGCAATTTGTGCTTCGGAATTCCAAGTATTTTCGTGAGAAAAGTCCAGGCAAAATAAATGGCCTCTTCCTTGAAATAATCTCCAAAGGAAAAGTTCCCGAGCATTTCGAAAAACGTGTGATGGCGAGCGGTAAATCCCACCTGATCTAGATCGTTGTGCTTTCCGCCGGCACGAATGCATTTTTGCGATGTAGTCGCTCTCTTGAATCTCAGCGTTTCCAGTCCTGTGAAGACATTTTTGAATTGCACCATTCCAGCATTGGTAAACAACAGCGTCGGATCATTGTGCGGAATCACTGGGCTGGAAGAAACAATTTTGTGGTTGTTATCCTCGAAGAACTTCAAAAAACTACTACGAATATCAGATGTTAACATGACTTTTCTCTAAATTAATAAGCCTGCGAATTGTACACCATAGTAGCGGCGAAACCAAGTGCCAGCGTGACGCTGACTCGTTTACTGCTGGGGCTTTTTCCTATGGCATATTTTCCGTCATCTATACCAAGTTACTGTATGAATAAGGACTTTTTTCTGGATTCCTACGGCCTTCGGGCCTCTGAATGACGAGAATTTTAGCGTTTTTAGTCATTCAGAGGAGCGGAGCGACGTATGGATCCAGTGCTACTAAAGAGCGCTCACGACGACGCTGCGCCTCTCGAGAGTAGACGGCTCACATTGCTGTGGCCGCCCCTCCTCAAAACCGTGCTGGCAGTTTTCCCGCACACGGCTTCCAGTAGTATTTCACGCCTCAGATCAGAGCGTTTATTGTCAATGTATTTCCGCTTTATCGGCATAAAATCCACACGAAGCCACTTCTTGACAACGCAATACTACCCTCGCCCCTTCGCTCCACCCGCATTACCAGACTTCATCACTAATATGGGCTCGTCGGACTTCCTATATTCCTTTCGGTTGGATCCTACTTTTCGGGATTCTCTTTCCGTACCACTTGCCTGGAAAACACAGGATATCTCCAGTTCCACTGGAATACTATGTAAGCTCGCCAGGCTTTCAAACTCCGGGGGAATCTGATGTTTCTCGCATGTCGACTCATCAAATACTGCCTGCTTCCTTTCCTACGGATTCGGCTTCACCAATCATGGGCATTTCGGAGCTACATCGCTTCACGCTTGCGCATTCCGGCTCTCTTACTTTCTGTCCTACGCTTAAACCTTACATTACTGCTTCGGCTCCAAGGACTCGATAACGGCTGATTGCTAATCTCTACCGTGTTGGACTAACTCCAACTGTATTCCAGCAGCTTCGCTGGACGCACTGGAAAAAACCCTGCTTTTAAAACGTCAGTTAAGGTTTGCCTAGATGCTCCAGACAAGCGACTCACAAGACTTACGCCGCCGTAACCTATCGCTTTCGCTTCTGCTGAGAGATACCTTCTGCGTTGGTACTCATTAAGTGTTGATAATATTGCTTCTATTCGTGTCGTTAACCCTAATATATCTACATTTTTCATAGATACAAGTATAGCTCATATGATGTCACTTATCCATTTTATTTGGTAATAATTCCTAAAAGGTTTTTGTAGTCTTTTTTAAGAATCAAAAAATAATTTTTTAAAAAAATACTTGACAACTCGTTTTTCTTTGCATATACTTATGTTATGGTGTGTTTTTTTATATAAGGAGTTTAAAAATGAAAAGCATAGTATGTAGCGCATGGATGATAATGATATCGCTTACACTGATCGAGGTTCATGGTTCTATGATCACTACTACGCCAGAAATGACGAAAAGGCCATTAGATTTACGTCAAAACGAAGAGGAGTATGATTCATATCGCTCATCTGCTCTTTTCCGAGATTTCGAAACTTTTTCTGATCATTCTAGTGAAAACTTGAGGTCTATTCGTGACGACTGGGCATCTAGAAGAGATATTGACACTAGATTTGATCCTAAAGATCTGATTAAAATTGAGCCTCCAGCTTTTCGTCCATTAGAAATTGAGCCTATTTCATTGTCGGATGATTTTCACTTGAATACAGATATAGGAGCTTTAGTGGTAATGAAAGCGCCAGCGGTACCAGCATCAGATGAGGTACTTTCGTATATAGTCGGGAGCCTACCTGATGACGTAGAGATTCTTGGAAAAGTATTTCAATATGCCAAGGATATCTATCATCATTATGCCAAAACTGAATTTACAGTAAGGTGTGATGATGTAGATTTCGAAAGATTAAAAGCCCTGATCAATACCACTAACACTACAGCAAAGTGGAGTAACTCATCAAAAGGCATACAAAAAATGCTTGAAATGCTTCAGGGGCTGCAGCCTTTGTTGCTATCGTCAGCAAATGCAGCGATAGAAGCAAAGAAAGCCACAGAAAGAGAAGCAGATCCTAATGTATGGCATGGAGAAGATGACGCCCAGGTGTAAACCACTTAATTATCTAATCTCTTATATTTATATTTCATGTTTTGCTGCTGCTAGATGGATTGTCCAATGCAATCATGAAGGCAGCTGCTGGGCAATCGGTTTTTAAATTTTACTCCTTTGTCAGAAGGCTTATTTCTTTTCGCTTCTGGGTAAATACGGTTGGAAGAACTACGAAAATCAGCAGAATGATGGATAACGCCGCTGCCGTTGGCCAGGACATATTTCCAAAGAATTCGTTCCACACCAAACGTCCAATGGTTAGGGTTTGAGCTCCTCCGAGTAATTCCGGTATGACGAATTCCCCAATAGCTGGAACAAACACCAGCGCTGATCCAGCGTACACTCCGGGAGCAGCTAACGGCACAACTATGGAGAAAAATGCCCTTATGGGTGAGCTTCCCAAGTCGTAGGCGGCTTCAATCAGTGAATAATCCATTTTTTCAATGGCACTGTAGAGGGGAAAAATCATAAATGGCAGATATGCGTATATAATCCCGATGCAGGCGGCGTATGAATTGTTCATCAATTGCAGCGGAGAATCTATCAGATGAAATTTCATCAGCAGAGTATTTATGAATCCACACGGACTCAGAAGCATTATCCAAGCGTACACCCTTATGAGAAACGAGGTCCAAAAGGGCAGCAGCACCAGCATCAGCAATATACTTCTGTATTTTTCCGAGGATCTGGCGATGGCATAGGCCATGGGGAATCCGATTATCAGGCAGCATACGGTGGATGCTCCGGCGATGAGAATGGACGTTGTGAATCCACGCAAATACATCTCGTCCGTAAACAACACCAGATAATTCCCGAGATTCAATCGAATTTGCAGTGTGTATTCGGAAATCATGTCGATAATCGACGTATACGGTGGTGACGCAATCAAACTATCAGAAAAACTGATTTTTAGAAGTATTAAACACGGGCATATGAAGAAAATGGCAGTCCAAATGGATGGTATAGATATCAAAAGATGCTTTCCAGTGATTTTCTTCACTAGATCCCGGAACCATGATATTATCAACTCTTCCATTCTGTACATTAATAATACGCCACATAAATGGTGGACGCTGCAGGGATCGAACCTGCGGCCCCTACCGTGTGAAGGTAATGCTCTACCGCTGAGCTAAGCGTCCAATAGAAAATAAACGTTTGTAACATATAAAATAGGATAATACAACAGCCAACGTGACATTGGATCCATTTTCTGCTAGCGTGACGGCGCTTGCAGCACGGGCGCTTAGGCCTCGTGCAAAATTAACTTGTACAATCTATTGTCAAAGCGTTCTGTAATTTCATGTTTCAAAACAAAAAATAGTTCAAGTTATTCTTGCGCGAGGGCTTACGACATATCTATGATCAACTAAATTATTTTAGTCCACACATGCCTGCCAGTTTTTCACAAGTTATTTCTCCCTGATGTATATTTCCATTTACGATAAACGCCGGCATTGAGATTACGTTAAACTCGTGCATGGCACGCTGCTGTTCCTTCATCAGCCCTGCCTTGATTTTTAGATTTTCCAGACAGGCATCAATGTCTTTTCTGCTGTATCCCTTGGCCTCAAATATCTTCTTTAGGAATTCCGGCTGATCTTCTGATTCCGACCATTCCTGTTGTTTTAAAAAAATCGCATCGTATGCCGCTGTAATCTTGGACAGCGAGTCTTTGCCCAGACCTCTGGTCAGAGTGGCAGCCTCAAAAGCGGCCATATCGTCCAGATAGCATCTCAGATATATCTTAACTTTTCCCGTATCAACGTAACGCTTTTTGAATTTAGGAAGCTCCACCTGGTGAAATACTCGGCAATGATTACAGGTAAAAGAGGAATATATGATAACGGTTATCGGAGCGCTTTCTCGTCCTATGACTACTTCCGGCAATTGAAATTCTTCTGGAAACTTGAGTTTCTCTAGCTTTTCGGAAAGAGAATCATCGACATCGATAGTGATATCGTCGTCGGATGATTCTTCCGCTGTTTCGCTACTGCAGGATGCCAACGACAACGCAAACACCAATAATAAAGATAATTTCTTCCAAAAAAACGACATATTACAAAACCATACAAATCCATCTATCTATGTAGTAGCAGAGAATTGTTAATTCTTTGTTACCATCGCGATGAAAACAAGAGCTAGGCATCCATTTGAGTAACTTTTATCCCGGAGAAATATGTGCCTCTCAAAAAAATATGCACCATGCGCAATATGGCGTCGGATTCATGCTGAACTTCCAGAGTACGTCCTTTCTTGACTTTTAAAACGAGAATCTTCCTCTTGCCGGAAGCTATAACATTATGGGGAGTTGATATGGAACTGAAATAGTCGCCCACAACGCTGTGCCAATCGCAAAAAATACAGAGATATGGCCTGTTAGGAACATTCCGCAATACGGAGTCCATAATTGTTTTTACGTGTATCGATGTGTTATATTCTCTGGCATTCATCGCTGACCTTCTTAAGATACAAAACAAGTATACACATAAAACTGAAGATATAAAACAAATGGCTGATATGATTTCAATGGCGGAGTTGACGTACCAATTTACGAACTCATTCACCAGTTCCGCTCGCTGGCTTTCACTTAATATACAACGACTTATGAAAAACTCAAAAATGGGGTGACGTGCACTATCTTGACGTACCTTTCTCACGAACTCCTGGAATCTCTTGTTCCGCTTCGCGAATTTCAATGTATTTTCAATGGATTACCAAATGTTTGCTTTAAAAATGACTACCACTAAGCGAGCGTCCAGCAGAAACGAATTGATTTTATTGACAAATTGGAGGTGGCTATGTTACAATATATGAGTTATAATATTTAGTGTGTTTTTTGGAGACATGAATGAGTTCAGCAAGCGGAGATTTGGTATTTAAGTTGATTTTTAGTGACTCCCGCAGCAAAAAAATGCTTATTCATCTGTTGAATAGCATCATTGTTGGAGCAAAAGATAATCCAGTAGTTGATTTGCAAATACGAAAAACAGAGATGACGCCAGAATATCTTGGTGGAAAAGAAGTACGCCTGGACATTCTGGCAGAGGCATCTGACAAACGGCTCGTAAATGTGGAGTTGCAGCGGAAAAGTAGAAAATATTTCATTAAGCGCTCTCTGTTTCACTGGGCTGAGGTATATTTTCAACAGCTGCCAAAAGGTGGGAAGTTTTCAGATCTTCGCCAAACTGTATGCATTAACATATTGGAGGAAAAATTATTCAAAGATAACCGCTTTTGGCATACATATCACCTGAGAGAAGATGAAACTCATGAGCTTTTGACTGATGTGGAGGAATTTCATTTTCTGGAGTTGACTAAAATGAAGGAGTATCAAAAAGATAATCCTGTTACATGGTGGATAGAATTCCTCAAGGATCCCCACTCAGAAATTGTGAAAAAAATCGGAGAATTTGAACCAATTATTAAGGAGGCAGTAAAAATGTTTGATATTGTATCGTCAGATCCAGCTACCAAAGAGCTTCTCAGAATCAGAAATGATGGAGAGTTTGACTATAACTCTGATATGTGGGAAGCAAAAATGGAAGGGAAAATGGAAGGAAAAAGAGAAGCAGCTAAAAATTTTCTCTCCGCAGGAGTTGATGAAAGTATTATAGCAAGTTCTCTTGGGCTTTCACCTTCAGAAATCCAATCACTGAGACCGCATTAATCAGCTACCTCACAAACATTGCCTCCTGATCTTTCCATAGCATCGGTAATTTTTTGTTCGTGATATCTTGAACTGACAGATGATTTGGAGCGTAGCCGTCCATAATGAGCCTTTTGATTTTGGGGCTGAGTCTATTCATGGACATTATTGAGCGCACATATCTCGGAGAAATTTTATTCGCTTCGCAGAATTCCTTGAGCGTTGCTTCAGGACATTTTTCCAGCTGGCTTTCGAGCCATTGAGCTTTTGCCAGCAATCTTGAAAATTGCGTGTTGACGTGTTGATCGCCAGGCTTTCTGACGATGGCTCGACGACCTTTACGAATGCTTACTTTTATCGGGATAAAAACTTCTTGGTTCATTTCAAGCCATCATCACTTTAATCTACGCCGCCAGCTCTATTAGAAAGCCATCAAAGGAGACTTCTAATTAATTAGTTGGTGAAGCTTCCCCGATGTAGTATCATGTTTCATATTTTGTTGTGGAGGTAGAAATGGAATGTTGCAAACACTGCTGTTCGAAGAATCTGATAAAGTACGGAAAGACATCAGGCGGCAATCAAAGGTATCAATGCAAAGATTGTAAGAAAGTATCCAATAATCCAGGAGAAAAAGTCCTTATTCATACAGTGAATTGGTATAGATGATGGAAAATATGCTCTAGGAAAGTCCTGGCAGAAAAGGTATCCAGCTTCAAGCTGGCATTGCATAGGGCAATTGTCTGTTATATCCTTGGTATAGGTTGTTGTGGTGTGATGTGATGATTGGCGATAGATTGTGTATAAAAGCAAATGATAATGAAGGCTGTGATGTGATTTCCTCTCTCCTACAGGATTCTATATTTCATATTTCAGCTCCGTCGCTTCACGAAGACAATGAATGTTTTCGCATACTTCTAAATAGATTCTGTTGGGAGCAAGAAATGGACGAGGATAGCGGGAGTTTCTTTCGCGTGCATTCTGGGCTTTATATATACAATGTAAAGTCTGTTGTAATCAACGATAATTTTAAAAAAATCAGAGAAGAGAGACATCTAAACTTATTAGCCATGCATGTGTCATCGGATGAAGTAAACATATTATTTTCTGGACATAAACATATATGCATAAAAATAGACGGAATATGTATTTATCTTAAAGATCTACACGATATGCATCCGACATTGGTTTTATCCGATCATTCAGAATCGTTTTGATCTTCTTTTTTCGTGTCATTATCGTCTTGATTTTCTTTTTGGATGTCTTTTATGTACGCCTCTACTTCCTCACGATAATTGGCAACGATTTCCTTTACGCTCGCAAGTTGAGATTTCGTGACATATCCGTCAGAAATGAACGCAAAAATCAATGTGTAATTGCTAATGACTTCCTCGAATAGAATCATGGTACGGCCGCAGCGTCCTCGAAAATACTTTTCATTTAGGGATTTTGTGGTTGCGTCTTTCTTTTTTTTATCATAAAAGTTGAATTCTGCCTTCGTACATTTTTCCGTAAATAAATTTATGTGGCATGGAACTTTTGGACGTGGTTTCTTGGAATCCTGCAGAAATACGAAAACTGCCGTTCCTGTTGCATTGAAAGTTGATTCAGCTGGCCATACCAAACCTATCAGCCCATTATCTCCATTGAGGCTCCTGTAGGCCCATCCAACGGGACATTTTATGACGAATTTATTCTCTTCTGGGCGGTCTGGAGTATCTATTGGAACAGCCAGCACATCCAAAACCAAAAACAGCAAAAATACTGATATATGCAAAAATCTAAACATACTATCCCTCTCTATTCTATTGAAAATTTTATCGCAAAAAAGTAAGAAAAACGTTACTATATTTGATGTAAAATAAAAATAGTGATTGTATCACTAGTGTGCAGTCAAGTTTATAATCGTTGGTTGAGTGGTTTTACTGTTGGCACTGGATTATTGGATATGATGGTGTTAAGCCGTGTAGTGATACCGTCCCGTACTTAAGCCGGGACCATGGTCGTTTCATAAAATTTTAGAGAAATATTTAGCTGGTATTTCAGGCAACTCACTTGATATATTATAAGACTCAAAGCTCGTTGCGATGTAGAAAACACCACAATTGATCGTTTTTTATGCAGTGCATTCTTATGTGCTATAAACCAACAGTGTGAGGCAGTTGGGACTCGCGCAAGAATAAATTAAACTTTTAGTATCGGTGCAATGATGTAATTCAAAATCTATAATGGAATAAGATTAAGTAGTTAATCATCGCAATGAGATAAGGATTACGTAGTTTTTTCTCAGATTCTGAGGCTTAGCCATTCGCTTGAATTAGATATTCATTGGTTAAGCGGACTTCATCTGGAACAAACGGTAGAACCACCTATGGTCGTATCTATTGTTTATATGTTCGAAGAAGGAAAGGCTATGCGTATCCCTACTGATGAGGAGTTCTAGACTATAATAGAGCATCGCTGAATGCCTTAGCGGCTGATTCGGCCGAATTATGCGCTATGCAAAAAGGCAATTTCGGTTCGACAAAATTCGATGCTGTTCCGAGACAGGATTTCTCTCATTCTAGCATCGAGGAGCTTGATGCTGAACAAAAGAGGATTATATCAGAAACTCTGTATCCACCGTATGCGCCAATCATCCTCAGATGCCGACCTTTGCTCAGATTGAAGATGAGGCTCCTGATGCATTACTAGCTGAGTTGATGGCAGAAGATGCAGCATCCGAATCTGGAACAAGCAATTCATTGCCGAGTACCAAACAAACCATTGGCGCACTCGTCACTCGTTCAAGCTGCGACAATTTTTCAAGCCGAAATGCATAAAGCTCTTGCTCAAGCTGCAGCAGGTGAAGCCATAGTAGCAAATAACAATGCCAGACCGGCATTGCATCCGCGTGGAGCAGTTCAGAATGAGAATTGTATCAAAAATTTTTTTAAGAAACTGTTGGGCTGTTGTATCGGTAGAAATCAAATGCATAGATTATACGGCTAGAATTATAGACAAAACAGAAACGGTTTTTCTTCGGGAAAGCCGTTTTTTGTTTGTCTCGAAATCCGGGAATGAGCTACTTTTATTCAAGCGCAGCAAATACTGGACAACAATGCGCCTTTATCGACAATAATTTTTCAAAAAGTTCCCTAAAATATATTCTGGAGACCATTGCAAACATACTTTATTTATGATGCTGTCTTGTGTATTGTTAACATAAGTTAACGAATGCTGTGAATTGGGAATCAACTCCTACTTCTTATTTTGTGCAAATTTTCTAGTTTGCAGTTGTTCGTTAACGTCTTGATTTATATCGTTTATGGAGGATTAATGTTTCAAGTGAGAATCCATGGCAGAGGTGGACAGGGAGTAGTTACGGCAGCAGAGATGTTATCTATAGCTGCGTTTCTGGAGGGAAAACACGCTCAGGCGTTTCCTAGTTTCGGATCGGAAAGGATGGGAGCTCCGGTGCAATCCTTCTGTAGAATTTCAGACATAGAGATAAGACTGAGAGAGCCTGTTTTGGAACCAAATGCCGTCATAATACAGGACAGAACCGTGATAGAACCATCCAACGCGTTCGGAGGAATTGTGGATGGAGGATTTGCGCTAATAAATTCTCCAGACAAATTATCCTGTGATTTTGGTGCCGGCGATGTTACCGTAGCGTGTGTGGGAGCGACGGAAATTGCTCTGGAGCACGTTGGAAAGCCGTTGCCAAACGCAGTTCTGCTTGGAAGTTTCGCCGCTCTAACGGGAATTATCAAAATTGATTCCGTAATAGAGGCCATAAGAACGAAATTCTCCGGAGCAATCGCCGAAAAAAATGTTAGTGCTGCCAAGGTGGCCTACGACAAAATAGCCTAGTAAAATAATTTAGAGATGGAGTGTATCAATGTTACTTCAGCTAGAAGGATCTCAAGCAATATCAAGGGCCATCGCGCTGTGTCGTCCCGGTGTGATTTGCGCATATCCCATAACGCCCCAGACGCATATAGTAGAGGACCTCGGTCAGTTGGTTCACTCCGGTGAATTGAAAGACTGCGATTATATAAATGTCGAGTCCGAAATGGCCGCGCTTAGTGTCGCCATAGGATCACAGGCCGCTGGAGTCAGAAGCTATACGGCCACTTCTAGTCAGGGATTGCTCTACATGATGGAAGCAGTTTATAACGCGTCCGGATTGGAATTGCCGATTGTCATGACCTTGGGAAATCGCGCGATTGGCTCTCCCATCAATATTTGGAACGATCATTCGGATGCAATGTCGGCGCGGGACGCCGGCTGGATCATGCTGTTTCCAGAGACCAATCAGGAGGCTGCCGATCTGCATATTCAGTCTTTTAAAATAGCAGAAGTCGTAAGATGTCCGGTTATGGTCTGTGTAGACGGATTCATCTTGACCCACGCCTACGAACGAGTTGACATACCATCTCAGGAAGATGTAGACGATTTTCTTTCGCCCTATAAGCCGCACATAAGCTTGGATACGAATAATCCACTGGCCATTGGCACCATGGTACCTCCAGAATATTTCATGGAGGTGAGATATCTAGCTCACAAGAGGCAATCTGAAGCGCTAGGCATAATAGATTGCGTCGGAAAGAAATTTCTCGAGAAATTCGAGCGCCAATCCGGAGGGCTCATAAGAACCTACAATACAGAAAATGCCGATACGATAATCATCGCCATGGGGTCGGTTCTTGGCACCATCAAAGATGCCGTCGATGAACTAAACGCCCAAGGTGGGAAGTTCGGAGTCGTATCGATTGTTAGCTACAGACCGTTCCCAGCGGAAGCCATAAAAGCCGCCGTTGCAAAGGCCAAACGTGTTGTTGTGCTGGAAAAAGCGCTGGCGGTTGGAATCGGCGGAATATTATCCAAAGAGGTCGAACTTGCTACCAGCGTGACGCTGGACCCGTTTACTTCACTCAAGTCTTCCTCAGCATCGCAAGCACATCACGCATACTATTCGGAAGATAGCGAAGCATTAGCGCCCGTGGTGCAACCACTCACGTCGGTTATCGCGGGGCTTGGTGGCAGAGTTATCACCAAAAAGATGTTGGCGGACTATCTAGTGCAGGATCATTACAAGGCGGAAGTATTTCTGGGGCTTAATAACGAAATCGTAAATCGAGAATATAAATCAATTACAAGCTGTTGCTGCAAGCAAAAGGTGAACCAATGACTACTCTTACAATTGGAAATCGATTAGATAAAGAAGATACGACTGTGCAGTCAGAGCACGATCGGCAAAACTCTATAACCAGCGGTCACAGAGCATGTCAGGGATGCGGAGAGGCGTTAGCAGCTCGATGTGTCATTGACGCCGCATACAAAGTCACAAACGGAAAGATCGCTGTGGTTAATGCGACCGGATGTCTGGAGGTGTTTTCCTGTGTTTATCCGGAAAATTCCTGGCAAGTGCCATGGTTGCATTCGTTATTTGGAAACGCGCCCGCTGTAGCGACTGGCGTTGCGTCCGCGTTTCGGATATCTGGAGATAACGACATGCGAGTCATTGCCCAGGGAGGAGACGGCGCAACCTGCGACATAGGTATGGGATGTCTGTCCGGCATGTTCGATCGTAACGACGACGTTCTCTATGTCTGCTACGATAATCAGGCATACATGAATACCGGAGTGCAGAGATCCAGCGCAACTCCCATCTATACGAGAACGGCCACCACGCTTCCAACTGCCGGATACATTGGAAACGCCATTGGAACCGGAAAAAACGTTCCGGAGATAGCAATGGCTCACGGAATCCCCTACGTTGCCACGGCCAGTATCGCAAACATACGAGATCTGGAAGAGAAAGTCATAAAAGCAATCAATACAAGAGGCGCTCGTTATCTGCATGTGCATGTCCCCTGCCCTCTTGGTTGGGGATATCAACCGTCGGAAACTATTCGAGTCGCCAGAATGGCCGTTGAATGCGGTTTATTTCCTTTGTTCGAAGCAGAAAATGGCATTCTTGTCGGATCAACTCCGGTCGATAATCCAAAATCCGTTGAAGAATATCTGAGAGCGCAACGCCGATTTGCGCATTTGTTTGGGAAAAATGCTCCCGCAGACGCAATTGAGGCTCTGCAGCGGATGGCAAGTAGCAACATAGAAAAATATAAACTAAACGGAGGATTCTAATGACTAAAAACCCTGAAATTCAGTTTGCAACAGTATTAGAATCGGCAACTAGTTTGCAGAATAAAACAGGATCCTGGAGAACCGTAAAACCAGAGTACGTCAAGCGATTGCCTCCGTGTAACATAACATGTCCGGCCGGAGAGAACATTCAGGAATGGCTGTCATTGGCTCAGGAGGGGAAATTCCAGGATTCGTGGAAAGTCATGATGAAGGACAATCCGTTTCCAGCCATTATGGGACGCGCCTGCTATCACAACTGCGAATTGACGTGCAATAGAGGACGATTCGATAAAGCCGTCAATATAAATCTTCTGGAAAGATCAATTGGAGATCTCGCAATTCAAAATAATTGGGAAGTTGATGCACCGGCGGAATCGACCGGAAAGAAAGTGCTCATTGTGGGGGCAGGTCCAAGTGGATTAAGTGCCGCATATTTTCTGAGAAAATGCGGGCACGACGTCACCATCTACGAAAGTCACATAAAACCCGGTGGCATGATGAGATACGGCGTTCCCGCCTATCGACTACCAAGATGGGTCGTTGACGCCGAGATAAAACGAATAATCGATATGGGAATAAAGCTTTCCTGCAATAAACGCGTTAAAAACATAAAAGATGAAATTCCACATTACGATGCCATATATGTGGCGGCCGGCGCTCACGTGTCTTCTAAATCTGACGTCGAAATAAATGGAAAAACCAATATATTCGACGCCATAGATCTATTCAGAAGAATGGAAGACGGTAATTTCTTCGATGTCGATATAATTGGAAAAAATGTTCTGGTATACGGTGGGGGAAATACGTCCATTGACGCCGCCAGAACTGCGCTACGTCTAGGAGCGGAAAACGTTAAAATCATCTATCGGAGAACTCTGGAAAAAATGCCGGCGCACGATAGCGAAATCCAAGACGCTCTTCAGGAGGGTATCGAAATTCTGTATCTCAGATCCATATCCATGATTGATGGAAATAAAGTCCTACTGGATAAGATGGATCATAATGCGGAAGCCGATGTATTGTCGAAAACCGGCGAAACCGAAATTATTTCGGCAGATTCTGTTATATTCGCCATAGGTCAGTCCATAGATGAAGGAATTTTGGCGGGAATCGACAGTATCGTTATTTCGGAAAAAGGAGTCATCGAAGTCGATAAAAATATGATGACGGGCGCTAGAGGTATATTTGCCGGCGGCGATGTTGTTCCTGGAAAAAGAACTATTACGAACGCCATTGGACACGGAAAGAAGAGCGCCAAATGCATTGATGCGTATCTGCGCGGAGTCGATGCGGTTAAAAACGTAAAAGCCGAGGTCGCTAATTTCCAAAAAATAAATATCGCTTACTTTAAAAAAAGTGATAGACTAAGAGTGGATAGATACGAAGGAATATCGTTTGAAGAGAGAAATGTATCATTGTCTGAAGAGGACATAATTTTGGAATCACGGCGCTGTTTTTCCTGCGGCAATTGCTTCCATTGCGATAATTGCTATGGATATTGTCCGGATAACGCCGTCAGGAAATCCGCAGATGGTACGTTAACCATTGATTATGATTACTGTAAGGGATGTGGAATGTGTGCTACGGAATGCCCATGTGGATCCATAAAGATGGTCCCAGCTTGAGTGGTTGCACCACGGGCATTAATGGCTTCGCCTCCTGTTTCAGTGTATGCGAGATGTGCTTGCAAAATTAAACGAATCCAACGTCACGTTGGGAGTTAAGTAGTGACCATAAGGTTATTATCACAGAATTTGATCAATCAGATCGCAGCCGGAGAGGTCATTGAGCGTCCGTCCTCCGTCATAAAAGAATTGATAGAAAACTCCATTGATGCAGGAGCGTCAGAAATTTCCGTCAGCATAATAGACGCCGGGAAAAGCTTCATTTCCATCGAAGATAACGGCAGCGGAATGGACAAAGAATCGCTGGAAATGTGCGTCATGAGCCACGCGACGTCGAAATTAACGGCAGATAATCTCTTTGATATACATACGTTTGGATTTCGCGGAGAAGCACTGCCGTCCATAGCGTCCATATCTCGTGTATCCATATCGTCTGCACAGACATCGTCTTCGGAGAGCTGGCGCATACAGTTGGAGGGACAAAATAACCTTGGTATATCTCCAGCCAATAGGAAAACCGGAACCACAATCGAGGTGCGCGATTTGTTTTTCGCCACTCCCGCTCGTCTGAAGTTTCTAAAATCGGATTCCTACGAGTCAGACAGTTGTCAGGCGGTTTTTCATCGCATGGCTTTGGCGTTTCATGATATTGGGTTCCGATTTTTCGATTCCAACAAAGAAAAGCTTCACTATGAAAAAGCCAACGACCTCGGTCAACGTATTCGGGACATTTTCGGAGAGGAATTTTTCAAGAATCTATTCGAAATAAATGTAGAAAAAGACAGTTTGAAACTCCACGGATTCGTAGGAGTGCCGACGTTTAATAAAGCAGCGGGCAGCAGTCAATATTTCTTTGTTAATAATCGCTATGTGAAGGATAAGACTTTCGCGTCGGCGTTGAGATCTGCCTATGCGGGGCTGGTTCCGCAGGGGCGCTATCCGGTGGCCATAGTTTTTCTGAACGTTCCCTATGACGAAGTAGACGTAAACGCACATCCAGCAAAGGTTGAAATCCGCTTTCGGGATTCGGATAAAATCAGACTCTTCCTTGCTTCGGAACTAAAAATGGCACTTGCATCATACGGTGCAAGCGTGTCTGCGACACATGCACCAATGGCTTCGCCTTCTTCAGAAATGTATGCGAGAGCTGTATGCAATGCTGATGCCGAAGCAGGAAAAGGAAATGGAGGAAATAATGTCACGTTGGCAGCTCGGACACAGCCATCCAGGCTTCTGAATAACGGTAATTTTAGTGTTTCTCGTCATCCAGAGGAGCGTAGCGACGTAGGGATCCATGTACGTGCTGCACAGGCGTTTACTAATGCAGAATCTGCTCCAGCATCGAAAATAGCGCAAGCATACGTTTCAGAAGGTAACAAAAAAGAAAACGAATCCAACGTCACGTTGGCATACACTTCAGAAGGTAATAAAAAAGAAAACGAATCCAACGTCACGTTGGCATACGTTTCAGAAGGTAATAAAAAAGAAAACGAATCCAACGTCACGTTGGCATACGTTTCAGAAGGTAATAAAAAAGAAAACGGATCCAACGTCACGTTGGCGTTTGGGGATGCGCTGACGCAGATCGGGAATACATATATCATTGCTGAAAACGCTGATGGTTTAGTTATAGTAGATCAGCATGCAGCCGCCGAAAGAATTACGCTAGAAAAGTTAAAGCGGAATTTATCGTTGGAATCGCAGAACCTGCTTATTCCGGAAGTATGCAACATGACAGAGTCGAACGTGGAGCTTCTAGAAATGAACAACGACTTACTCGTAAAATTCGGAATATACGTCGAGAAGCTATCGAACGATCTGGTTGTGGTAAATGCAGTCCCGGCCATATTGGAAACCTGTGACGCAAAATCCCTTATTTTAGATATAGTTGATGAGCTATCTACATTTGGAGACGCCTACACAATTGATGAAAAAATAAACAAAGTGCTTTCTACGATTTCTTGTCACGGTAGCCTGAGAGCTGGAAAGACGTTAACTATTCAAGAAATGAATTGTCTGCTTCGGCAAATGGAGAAAACTCTGAATATAGCGCAATGCTGCCACGGTCGTCCATCCTATATAACAATAGACATGAAAAAATTAAATAAATTTTTCGAAAGATCTTGATCAAGTGCATTGTGACACTATATACTAAGTAAGTAGAAACGAGATTAGATATGAATAGTAGAATAAGATTACAGCCACTTGTTGATTTAAATGACGGATCCGCCCTGGGATATGAGGCTTTGTATAATAGAGAGAATTCCTGCGAGTTTCCGAGCGCATCGTACATATTGCGCGATGTGGTTTCCGAGTGCAAAAGTGAAATGAACTTTCACCTATTCATAAACATGACTGTTGCCGATGCAGCTGACGAGAAGTTCTATGATAACTTCATGAAAACCATGGATGATCTCGAGATAAATGGAGATAAGATAGTACTTGAGTTAAATGAGGGCACACATCCTGAACTCATAGAGCGGACAAAGAGAACCTTCAGTCTTCTTCGTCGGCATAACGTAAAGATAGCCCTTGATGATTTCGGAACGAAATATTCCACGATGGAGTACATGAACGAATTGCCGGTTGATATTGTGAAAATAGATCAAAAATTCGTGCAGAGTGCCCCCTACAGCAGAAAAAGTAGATCAATGTTGAAATTTGCTGCAAACCTTTCCCATGATATCGGATGTCAAGTCGTAGCCGAAGGCATAGAAAATCGCGATCATCTGGATTGCGTAATGGAGGCCAAAATCGACATTGGACAGGGGTTTCTGTTTCTCACTCCTTCGCCAAAAATGGAGGTACAGAAAACACCGTTCATAAATCTTAATGATTTTGTACTGTACATATCGAGTGGTTTTTCGAAGCAGGGTTTTCAATCACGATTGATTGCCTAGGAAGAGTTTAGCGCTGCAAGTGCGGCGCCACTTTCGAACTGATGAGCTATTCGAGGATTTCTGCTAGAAACAATAGTGTGCGTGTTTGCCTGGAAATCCTCAAAATCACACACAACGGCCTACTTACTCCATTCTACGCCAGGTATGTGCTTGTTTGCTATTTCAGGTGTGCCCAAAAGAAGCTCCACAGTCGATTCCAGCCCACAAGGCACTAGTCCGAGTTTACGTGAAATGATAAAAAGAATAGCGTCTCCATATTCGTCTTCCTTCAGAAGGCAATCTTGCTTCACTTTTTCCACAATTCCTTCCAAAAGATGATTCATATCGTCGTAATGGTTTAAGCGCAAGTCATTAAAGGCATCGCTTTTCTCAATTTTACTTTCGACTATATGTGTTGAGACTGCCAAAAGCGCATCATCAACTGCCTTCAAAAAAGATTCCTTTTGAGGTAGCAACGAATTTTTTATTCTTTCGATTTGTGCATCAACATCATTGAGAAAAGTTTCGTCTTTAACAAGTATATTTGCCCTTTCACGTGCAACATCACTGTTAATAACACCTGGTTGAAGGCTAGGAGCAATGCAAGAATTTGACGCATCCATATATCTATCTGATGCACTCACACGATCTTTTCCAAATCTGCACGGAACATAATCGGCAATAAAAATTCCTGCGGCGTCTTTGCAACCGTTACGACGATCCACCGTTTTATTGAAAGCCAGTATATCTGAAGCATTATTCATACTATGAAGAGTACTCAAGATCTTTTCTTTTGCTTGTTTTGTCCACTCTCCTTCAGGAAGGTCAAAAGCAATAAAAGGTTCAGGAAGATTAAAAGCGGTAAAAGGTGAAGTGCTTCACGGGCGTTTCATAAAATTTTTTAAATATTTTAGATATGAGAAGAGAGGGTTAAACAATTTTGCTAGAAAGAGGTAGAATTAATACGTTTTACTATCGGAGGCTAGAAGTGACAGCAAAAGAGAA
>BNWE01000006.1 GCA_025998595.1 Alphaproteobacteria bacterium
CAAATATATCTTGGAGTCGGAGCACACGGCGTAGCTGCAGCAGCAAAAGTATATTTTAATAAGACTGTGGATGAGCTAACCATCGCCGAATGCGCATACCTGGCGTCTCTGGCGAAAGGAGCAAATAATTATCATCCGGTAAAACACAAGAAAAAAGCCATAGAAAGACGAAACTGGCTGATTGATCGAATGCAGGAGGAGAAATTCATTGAAAGCGATGAGGCCATCCAAGCAAAACAAGAAAAGCTGGAGATGGTTCAATCTGAAAAGACAGCCAATGCCGAATATCTTTCGGAGGAAATAAGAAAACATCTCATGGAAAAATTCCCCTCCTGTAGTTTGAACACAGATGGACTCATTATTCGCGGAACCATGGATGCAAGATTGCAGAATATAGCCTACAAATCCCTGAGAAAAGGTCTGGAAGATGTGGATAGAAAATTCGGCTGGAGAGGCCCTATCGGAAAAATCGATGTTGATGATGTAGATGATGACGACATAGCATCAGAATTAAAAACAATCGAAGCTCCTGCCGGGTCCGGAGAATTTCAGAGGGGCGTCGTAACCGAAAAACAGAAAAAGCAAATCAGCATAATAGCGGAAAATGGAAAATCCGGAGAAATCGTCGACGCCGATATCCAATGGATAGGCGCCAAAGTAAATGTTGGCGATGTAATTCTGGTGTCGGAGGTAAATGAGAGCGAGGATAAAAAAAGCGAAGAGAAAAAGAACGAGGATAAGAAATCAATCAAATTCAATGTGCATCAGGTGCCTTTTGTGCAGGGGGGCATTGTGGTAATGGAGGTGAACACCGGAAGAGTTCTCGCAATGCAGGGTGGTTACGATTTTTCCATAAGCGAATTCAATAGAGCTACTCAGGCCATGCGGCAATGCGGATCCGTATTCAAGCCGTTTGTGTATCTTACTGCTTTGGAAAACGGTTTTTCTCCAAATTCTATTATTGATTCCGAAGCCATTGAAATTGACACCGGAGCTGCAAGTCTTTGGAGACCGAGAAATTATCACGGATCTCGGATAGATAAAATAACGCTGCGTAGGGCTCTGGAAAAATCGATAAATACGGCAACTGTGAGGGTAACGCAGGAAGTCGGCATCGATAAAATCGCAAAAATGGCCAATCAATTTGGGATTTTTGAAAACATGCAACGACTTCTGTCCTATGCTTTGGGAGCAGGTGAGACAACGCTGCTGAAAATAACCGCCGCCTATGCCATGATCGCCAACGGTGGAAAGCGCATCATACCAACAATGGTGGATTATGTGCAAGACAAAAGAGGAAACACAATATACAGGATCACAGACCAATCGTCCGACTGTGATGCGGAATTTGACGTTGAGCATCCTCCGAAACTAAACGATTCTCGCCAACAGATATTGAGCGAACAGAGCATTTATCAGATGGTATCGATGCTGGAAGGAGTCATATTGCGCGGATCCGGAGGCAGTGCAAGAGTACTGGACATACCGGTCGCCGGCAAGACGGGAACCAGTAACGAAAGTCGCGACACATGGTTCATTGGATTTACTCCGGACATAGCAGTGGGAGTATTCGTAGGTTTTGACGATCCTTCGAAGGGATTGGGAAAAAATGCCACCGGAGCGTCTACGGCACTCCCAATTTTCATAAGCTTCATGACAGAAGCCAAGAAACTCCTCACGCCAAAACCATTTAGAATTCCTCATGGCATAAAACTCAGAAAAATCGATCTGGAAACCGGTGGAGCGCCTTTGGCCGGAGGAACTTCCATAATGGAGGCATTTAAAGAAGATGAGTACGATGGCAAAAACGACATTGCATCGTCCGCCAGAAAAAAAAGTATTCTGAAGAAATTATCCGCAGAAGGAATAATCGAGCCATCCCAAGGTGATGATGCCTTTGACAATACAGCCGAAGATCAAGAAAACATATCAATTCTTGGAATATATTAGCCAGCCAACGTGACGCTGCCAACGTGACGTTGCCAACGTGACGTTGGATCCGTTTTCTAGAGCTTCTGAATTGTATGCGAGCTGTAACTTCGATGTCGAAGCCGTTTCGGCAAAAGTAAACGCATGTCCTGCAAGGACCGTGACGCTGGACCCGTTTTCTAGGTAACTTCGATGTCGAAGCTGCCTCAGCAAAAGTAAATGCATGTCCTGCAAGGACCGTGACGTTGGACCCGTTTTCTAGGTAACTTCGATGTCGAAGCTGCCTCAGCAAAAGTAAATGCATGTCCTGCAAGGACCGTGACGCTGGACCCGTTTTCTAGGTAACTTCGATGTTGAAGTTGCTTCAGTTTCAGTATTGAAGATAGCGCTCGCATACGCTATTGTCATACTAGTTTTTGGTGGAGAGTTTTTATGAAAAGCTTTCAGGAAATAATTTTTTCGCTGAGCAGCTATTGGGGAGCATATGGATGCGCCATTCTGCAGCCATATGATATGGAAGTCGGCGCCGGAACATTTAGTCCCAACACGTTTATGCGCGCGTTAGGAAAAGGAAAGTGGAGCGCCGCCTATGTCCAGCCGTCACGACGTCCTGCCGATGGACGCTACGGAGAAAATCCCAATAGAGTCGGCAAACACCATCAATTTCAGGTTGTGATTAAGCCATCCCCAGATGACATACAGGATATCTATCTAAAAAGCCTAGAAGTTGTCGGCATAGATTATAAATTACACGATATTCGCTTTGTGGAAGACGATTGGGAAAGTCCGACACTGGGTGCTGCTGGTCTCGGATGGGAAGTCTGGTGCGACGGAATGGAAATCACACAATTCACGTATTTTCAACAGGTTGGTGGCTTTAACTGTGATCCGGTAACCGTTGAGCTTACTTACGGATTGGAAAGACTTGCCATGTTTCTCCAGAGAGTTGATAACGTATACGATCTCAATTGGAATGGAAAAGAAGGCGCAGAAAAAATTACCTACCGAAATGTTTGCTTTCAACAGGAGGTTGAATTCTCCAAATATTCGTTTGAACATGCCGACGTGGAAGGCTTAAAACGTCATTTTGAAGATGCAGAAAAAGAATGCGCAAATCTTGCGGAAAAGCAACTGGCACTTCCGGCCTATGACCAATGCATGAAGGCCAGTCATCTGTTTAATCTAATGGATTCTCGCGGAGCTCTGAGCGTTGCCGAAAGAGTCGATCGCATAGCACGAGTGAGAGCGCTTGCGAAAATGTGCTGCAAAGCGCAAGTCGAAAACGAAAATTCATTTCAAGGATAAATATCATGAGTGTAAATGAAGAAAATTTTCTGCTGGAATTAATGGTCGAAGAGGTTCCCGCAATGTTTCAGGCGAACGCCATAGAAAATCTAAGAGACATAATCGTCGGAAAATTAGAAAAAAATAGAATTCGATATGAAAACGTAAAGGCATATATATCTCCCCGAAGAATGGTGTTCATGGCAAAAATGGATCCACAAATTTCCGCGTTTACCGAGGAGAAAAAGGGACCGCAAACATCTGCTCCGGCCGAAGTGGTCGATAAGTTTCTGAAATCGCTGGGAGTTTCACGCGACGATTGCTGTGAAAAAGTCATAGATAAAAAGACTTTTATCGTTGCAAATGTCAGTCATCCGCAGCAGTCAACGAAAGATTTGCTGGAGAATATCGTCATAACATCAATTGCCGAAATCCAATGGAAAAAGTCGATGCATTGGCGAGATCATTCGTTCAACTTCGTCAGACCTCTTCGAAATATCCTTTGTATATTCTGTGATGAACATGTGAAGATGGAATTCAAGGAAACAAATCTGCAATCCAATAATTATACTTTTGGCCATCGTTTCATGCATACTGGAAAGATTTCGGTTAAAAATCCAAATGATTATATGAAAAAAATGAAAGAATCATTTGTGGTTGTCGATCCGGCGGAAAGAAAAAAAATAATTCTGGAGGGATTCGAAAAGATTTCC
Source organism: Alphaproteobacteria bacterium (assembly GCA_025998595.1). Next base: position 3,927 of record BNWE01000006.1, read on the forward strand.
ACGAAAAATGATGTTTCCATAGAAATAACCGGTCGTCTTCTGGAAGAGGTGGTCGGACTCGTGGAAAATCCAGTTGTGCTGCTGGGACAGATTCCCGAAAAGTTCATGAAACTTCCGGAAGAGGCTTTGATAACGCCTATGCGAGTCCACCAGAGATATTTTCCGGTTCGCAAAGGCCAGAAGCTCGCTCCTTTTTTTGCGTTTGTTTCCAATAACTTAACTGCAGACGGCGGAAAAGAAATAATAAAGGGAAACGAGCGCGTGCTAAATGCTCGCCTATCGGACGCGCTGTTCTTCTACGAAACGGATTTGCAAAAACCGCTGGAATCACATTTGGAAAATCTGAAGAAAATAGCTTTCAACGAAAAATTGGGGACTGTCTTCGATAGAATCATGAGAGTTTGTGATGTGTGCGATCTCATCTGGGACGATATTAGCCAAACTGCCGAAAATTTTCACGGGTTATCTAAAGATAATGTTCAGTTTTTATTGAAGCGCACCGCCGTACTATCCAAGTGCGATTTGTCGACATATATGGTGAGTGAGTTTCCGGAACTTCAGGGAATTATGGGAAGCTACTACGCTGCTCAGCAGGGAGAACATGAATCCATATGCGCCGCCATAGGGGAGCAATACAAAACCATTGACGAAATTAACTCGCCGCTGGGTGCTCTATTTTCTCTGGCGGATAAAATAGAAATTATCACGAGTTTCTTTGCAATTGGAAAGGAACCGACCGGCTCGAAGGATCCGTTTGCACTGCGAAGAGCTGCCATTGGACTAATAAGAATCATAAGAAAATACAATATCTCGTTGGATTTGTACGGAGTAATCCAAAAAACTTTTGAGAAGCTCAATTCTAGTTTTGAAGGGCTTAATCCGAATACCGTTGAGTCCGCATATTCTTTTATAATGGAAAGATTGAAAGTCACACTCAAGGAGTCCGGAATCTCGCACGAAATTGTTGCATCTGTTATTGCTGCTGAAAAAAACACGACATCAAAAAAGGATATCAATCGTATATTTGATAAGGCCGAGGTTTTAAATCAAACATTGCAAAGCGCCGAAGGAGAAAATTTGATTTCCTGCTATAGAAGATCGAAAAATATTCTGGATCCATACGAAAAAGAAAATCCTTCCGGCGAAATTCATTGTGATAGGTCGTTGTGTGTGGAACAGTGCGAATACGATTTGCTAGATGCATTGGATAGTCTAGAACTTTCGTTGGATGCAGTCGAAGGTTCAAATTTGGATTTTTGCGAGAAACTTCGGAAAAAGATAAGTCTTTGTGCTTCCATCGAAAAAAAGACTACTACTTTCTTCGAAGATATATTGATAAATGTTGATGATGAAAAACTTAGACGCAACCGAATAAGCATTCTCCAAAAACTTACGTCGATTTTCGACCAATGTGACGTTGGATCCGTTTGTGGTTCTTGCAGAACTGGAGCTTAGGAATTGTTACTGAATAAAATGGACAAATAATATCGTAACAAGGAAACGAGTGGTTTTTCCTGGATCCCTACGTTGCCACGCTCCTCTGAATGAGTGGTTGCACCACAGGCGTTTACCGAATAGCGCGTGTGCTGCAACCACCGTATGGATCCAGAAATACAATTTTCCATCTTATATATATCCAGCTTCCTACTCGGCAGGATTTGCGTTCAGCGCTGGATTCGCCTTTCCCTAATTGCATCTATAGCTTCGACAGCTTCATCTCGCACTTGTACATCAGGATCATTGAGCATAGGAGTTAATGTATTAACAATCCCCTGCCTCAAGTTAGGATTCGTTGCACAAATACTACATAAATTATCGATGGCGTAAAATCGCACACTGCTCTCAGGATCCTTGAGCAGAGGAGTTAGCATATCAACAATCATTGGCGCCAAGTTATGATTCACAATCCCAATATTACGTAAAGCATGGAAAGCGTTATATTGCACACTGTCCACAGGATCCTTGAGTAGAGGAGTTAGTATATCAAAAATCCTCGGAGCAAAGTTGTTAGGATTCGTTGTCCCAATCTCACATAAAGCATGGAAAGCGCCTTCTTGCACACAGCCATTAGGATCCTTGAGTAGAGGAGTTAGTATATCAACAATCCTCTGCGTCAAGTTAGGATTCCATGCACCAATCTTACCTAATTCACTGCTAAGCTGCGCGGTTAGCCTTTGCACACGAGCCTCTTCAGTTGGATTCTTTTCTGAGGCACAAACTTCGAACGGCGCAGATGACATCATTATCATTACACATGCGCTATATATCAGTTTTTTCATTTTTCTTCTCCTATATTGTAAAAAAACATAATAGTAAGTATGCACTCAAAAAACAAAAAAGTCAAGCAATTTTGAGAAAAAGATACATAAAAATTTTTAGGTTTTTGCGAGAAAAAACTCACGCATGGATCTGCTTCAGCAAAAATAGACGTAGCTAGCGTCACGCTGGATCAAGCAAGTTTGCTTACGAAACACGTATCGCAAACATCTGGATTGTTCTTATCAGGTATGTTAAAACTGTTTCGGTTGTTTAGGTGTAATTGATATGTTTAAGAAAATGATCTGCATTGGATTGTTGTCCCTTGCTTTTGTGTGTGATGCGCAGGAATCGAATAAATCGGAATCCAATTCCGCTGTAAAAAAGACCGCAAAACCTGCGAAAAATCCCGCAAATACTTTGATTCCTCGAAAGGTTCTGCTGGCGAAGCCAGATCGCTTTTGCGTTTCCATGAATCATGCCGGAGATAAAATCGCCTATGTCGCCCGGAAGGGTGATCAGGTTGAAGTTCGCGTTGAAGATTTGTCCGGCAAATTGCTGAACAAGTTTTCCATAAAACCTACCCGTGGTCTCAATGAGATGGGGCTAGTGTGGATGTTTACCGGAAACCATATCCTTGTGCCTCAGGATGAAAACGGTGATGAGAATTACCAAATCTATTGTCTCGATGTTGCGACTGGGAAATCGAAAAATCTAACTCCGTTCAATGGAGCAAAGTCATCTCCGGAGAAAATAAGTAAAAAATATCCGCAGGACGTTATAATCGCCTGCAATAAGGATGATGCGCAGTGGTTCGACGCCTATCGTGTTAACATTATTACCAGAAAAATCGATCTGGTTTTTAAAAACAGAGTATACGGTGAGCTCATCTTTGATTCGGATTTGAATCTGAGAATTGCCAACAAGACTTTGCAGGATGGAAGCGAAGAGATTCATGCATTGCACAATGGTAAGTTCGAATTATTCAAAAAAGTACCGTTTGAAGATACCAAAAACAGTAAGTCGTTATTTTTTAGTTCGGATTGCAAGACTTTTTATGCACTGGATTCGTCTGGAAAAGATAAAAATGCACTTGTGGCCTACGATTTAGAAAATAAGACGTCCAAAATGCTTTATACAAGCGATCTAGCGGATATAAGTTCCATCGATACTGATCCAAATACTCGTGCTCCTCGAGCAGTTGTTGTCAATTATCTAAAACCGGAGATTTTTGCTTTGGATCCGTCTGTCGCGAAAGATATGGAATATTTAAAATCAAAATCCGAAGGCGCAACCGTAAATATATTGGAGAAAAACGACAAGAACAATATCTGGCTAGTGGCGTTTTCCAGTCCGACCATGTCAACGAAATACTATCTGTACAGAAGAGATGAGAAAAACAATCGTCCATTATCGCTGAAATATTTGTTCGCTTCTCAACCGGAGCTGGATAAATATAAGCTGCAGGAAATGACTCCGGTCGTTATAAAATCGCGGGACGGACTTGATTTTGTTTGCTATCTCACAAAAGCGTTCAATTTTAAAGAAGGCAGTCAATCAAAAATGGTTGTGTTTGTTCATGGCGGACCATGGGCACGCGATGGTTTTGGTTTCGATAAAACGGCGCAGTTGCTGGCCAATCGCGGATACTCCGTTCTGCAAATAAACTACAGAGGATCCACTGGATTTGGTAAGGCTTTTACCAATGCCATCAATCATAATCTCGATAAGGTTCGCAATGACATAATAGACGGCGTCAATTGGGCGATAGAAAACAAAATTGCAGACAAAAAACAAATTGCAATTATGGGAGGGAGTTTCGGCGGATACTCGACGTTGGCGGGATTGGCCTTCACTCCGGACGTGTTCTGCTGTGGCGTCGATGTAGTCGGTCCATCGAATTGGATAACATTATTTAAAAAAGTGCCACCATACTGGATTCCTCATATGGTGGGGTGGTACAGGTGTGCCGGAGATCCTCGCACGGAAGAAGGGCGAGCTGAATTGCTAGCCAATTCCCCAATTACCAGAGTAAAAAACATCAAGAAACCGCTTGTTATATTTCAGGGAGAACATGATCCTCGAGTGAATAAGGCAGAATCTGATCAAATGGTTGCTGACATGAAAAAAAATGGCCTGAATGTTGTGTATGTTTTATATCCGGACGAGGGACACGGCTTCCTTCGCGAACCAAATTCCATATCTTACTTGGCGATAACCGAGAAGTTTCTGTCGAGAGTACTTGGGGGGTGGTTTGAATCGATCCACGAAAAAGAATTGGAAGGATCTTCCCACCAAGTCCTGGAGGGAAAAATCTAGTCCGAGCCGAACGACTGAACAGTGGCATTTAATTCTCCAGAGAAACAGATTTTTCAACTGGGTCCCGACATTGCTACGCTCCTCTGGACGACTGAAAGCAGTTGTGCATATGCACTTTTTATTGTAACTTCTGGCTGTAAGGTTTAATGAGTTTGTTATTTCGATGTGTGTACATTGAGAGACTTTCGAGCCGTTCAGATGAGGAAAATTCATGAAAAAAATTGTTGCCGCTCTTGGACTGTGGATACTTGTGTTGTCTCCGTCATTGGAAGCTATGGAAAGTAATCATGAAATCGTAAATGGACTCAGCGGAATGCAGCGAGACATAGTTCTCAGACTGTGCGATTTGCTGTGGAATCAGCCAGGTGCTATTAAAAACATAATTGGAATGTGTGATGAGCATTATCCGTGGAAAGGCCATAGTTATTTCGTAAAACTTCGCAAGTTAGCTCTACTCAAGCGAGATACCATTGATTTAGCCAATTCCTTTGGAAAAACAAAGTTTGCCGATATAAATAAAATTGACATAGAAACGTTGACTATACCATATTCGGATCCAAAAGTTGTACCATTTTTGAAGGGCTTGTCCATACTTAAAAAGCCAACGGATAAACAATTTAAAACTATTTTGGATAATGCAGCAAGATTTCTTGTCTTTCAGGGCGACTTGGCTCATGACGGGCGACGTAACGTTTATGAGGTGCTTAAGTTTTTAACTCAACAAAAAATAGGATCTGATTTAGCGTTACGTCTTCTTTGTTGCTTGTCGCGTTTCTGGTTGGCAAATCCGAAAAAACTTGCAGCTGATAAAGAATATCGCGAAGAATTGATACTTATGATGCTAGATTTTGCGAATATCGATCATATATTGTACGGCGCACACGAAAATCCTACTGGAACGATTTGTGATTTAATGTATGAGCTGACGACTCAGAATCCTACTCGTTCTGATATATCCGAGAGTTATAGATTTCTAAGGGAAATATGCAAAGGATGTACGTTTGAGGAATTAATTGAAAAGCTGCTCCAGGGAAAATGTTAAAGAATGCGGAATAGAAAGAGCAAACGAGTTGCCACCTAAAAAGTAAAAAACGTCATCGCTTTTGGGCGCTGTTCTGCGCTCTTCATTTATGCTCATAAGTATGCTATATAATCATTCCGATGGGTATTGTCTTGGGTACGTCATTTCGTCTTTTTCGGCTGGAGCCAATGCTCCTCTGCGGCCACAGGAAGGTGCTAATACCAGGATGATCAATAGGAAGAAGGGAATATATTTCATGGCTTTTTTAAACAATAACTTCGTCAAGTATATAGTATATTTAGCGTCGTTGGTAGTCTGTTGTGCGTGTGATCAAAACGATAAGATTTCTCCGCCATTTTCCGATAATGCTGGCTACATAAAGAACGAAATTTCGTTTGCTGAAACCATATACGATGAAAAAGGCCAGCCTTTTACACTCGCTAATTTCAAGGGAAACGTTGTTATCGTGGCGTTTTCCGCAACCTGGTGTCACAACTGTCCGGATGTACTGCAGTCTCTTGATTCTCTGAAAGCAAAGAACATACCTGGCTTAAAGATCGTGGCACTTAACGTCGGAAACGAAGGCATTAATGAAATCAAGATTCACTACAAATCACATGACATACAATTATTGGACGTTTATCAGTCTGTACGACCTACTGTGATGAAAGAGATTAGAGGAGTACCTGCATGCCTGATATTTGATACCAATGGAAAATTTGTCTGCGGATATCTAGGGCGCGGAATAGATTTTTGTTCCACGGAATTCGTTAGTTTTATTAAATCTCTTGCGGAGCAGACAAAGACTTTAGGAAAAAGTGACGACGCCGCAAAATAAACGATTGCTGCGCTGCCGGAGTCTGTTCCTGCAGTGAGACAAGACAACTTAGCAAATGTTCGACCATAACAAACAATCAAATTTTTCTGCAAAATTCTCCCATGGATTCTAGAGAGTTTATGGAATGGCATTCTATAGTAGAAGATACGCGTTTTACCAATCCAGTTAGGACTTTTCCTGATCCGATTTCCACCGCTTTTGATACGGAGTTTTCAGCGGCAAACAGTATGCTTTCTCTCCATCTTACGCCTGATACTAGGTTCTGCAGAAGTAATTTCTTGAAATTATCAGTTTCCGCTTTAGCGGTTATATTCGAAATAATCGGCTTTATCGGTGCATTAAAAGTAACTGAATCCATTGCTGCTTCAAGAGATTCGACAGCCGGTTTCATTAGTGCGCAGTGAAATGGACCACTGACCTCCAAAAGAACTGCTTTTTTTGCGCCGGCATCAATTGTTTTTTGGATTGCTTTTTCTACCGCCGTTTTATGTCCGCTTATTACCACCTGCCCGTTAGAATTATCGTTAGCTATCTGAAGTACGAAGTTCTCTTCTCTTATCGTATCAAATATCTTCTCAACAGCATCTATGTCTAATCCGAGAATTGCCGCCATTGCTCCATCGTTTTTACAGGCAGCCGCCATGGCGAGTCCCCGAACTCGAAGTAGCTTGGCCGTATCCGAAAGCGATATGACTCCGGCTGCACAAAGAGCAATATATTCTCCGAGAGAGTGACCCGCTAGAAAGCGAGCCTTATCCAAAATATTCACGGAAAAATCTTTTTTCATTACGTTTACAAAAGCCATACTGACAGCCATAAGAGCTGGCTGTGCATTTTCCGTTAGTTTTAGATCTTCATCCGATCCCAAGAAAATTAAATTCGATAAATTGAATGAAAGCGCATCATTTATTTCATGAAATACATCTCGCGCAAACTGAAACGCGTCGTACAAATCTTTCCCCATACCTATTTTTTGAGAGCCCTGTCCGGGAAACATAAAAAGCATAATTTTTCCACCATTACTTCAAGATGCTACATTTTTAACACAATCGATCGCATGGAATCAATTCATCCAAATAAAAGATAATCAGTGAAATACCTTAACACCCGACGCATCACATGAACATCCATAAAGTGTGAGAAAAAGACAGAAAATTCAAGGCATTAGCTATATATCTGAGTCCTCGCTTAAAGTATGAAACTTTTGATCTTCGAAGTTTTTTTGAGAAATTTTCCTGTTTTCGCGGAGTAGTTCCAACGGAAACAGCCCAATATATCGCAATTGTCAAAATCAAAATGAGATTTTCGATGCGTTTTTCATGTTTCAAATGTGTACTTGTGATTGCAAATCCACGACTCTTAAAATTCGAGAACATACATTCGATACCTGTGGGAGACATATTCCGTCTCATATCTATTGAACCTTTACAGTTACTTCTTCCGTCGTCAGAGTACGATTTCCAGGCGGATGCCACGGCAATATATTGGTCAATCTTGTTTTGATCCTGATGACATAACTACTTCATTTCTTTTTCTGCTTCTTCGTCGGAAAACCAGATATTTTTTTCTTTAAACTTTTTCACTTGAAACTCAGCACGCTCTTTTGAAAAAGGTAATTTGTTCTTTATTTTATAAACTTTGGTATATTCAATTCCCACGAATGCAATTTTATTCTCTACGCAAAACTGCTCCATTTTCTCGAGATTTTCTCGAGCATCATCGATAAATATAATTTTTGAAGGACAGAATCCTGCGTATGACAAAAACGCTTTCAAAGCGTCACTTTTCGAAACCTTACCACAGCACACAACTCCATGACTATATCTAACGCGAGACTGATATCCTAATATATTAAAATTCTTTGACTTTAAAGATGGAAATGATCCTTCGAAGCAATATCCAAATGATTTTAAGGTATTAGCTCTCCATTGTACTGGATCTGCAAGAAGCGGCAAAGTGTTGCCTGAAAGTGCCGTTAGAACCATTGTTTTTATTTTTCCATTCTGTAATTTTTTAACTACCGTTGGCATTCTTTCGTCAACAAGAAATACATGATCCAAGGAAGCTATTTCTGTAAAGCGATCGCAGAGCTTTTCCCTAGAATCACCCGGGAATTCTTTTTTGCGTAACTCTAAGAAAACTTCTCTATGAGGTTTTTGTAAAATTTGAGAAGAATTTACAGTTAGAACATCATCACAATCGAAAATGCCAAGAGTTTTTTCATCTGCTTTTGCAAACTCATTTTCGATGTCTTCGATTTTATCTGTTGTGATGATTTTCGCTTCCGAAGAAAAAACTCCCAATAAAAGTAATAACACTACAGTTTTATACATAAAAAATTTCCTCATCAATCCTATTAAACAACCAACGCGACGGTGCGTGCCGCACACGCGTTTTCTTATCTAGCTTCTTCAGCTTCTAAGATAGCGCTACCTTTCAGCTGGAGGCAAAGCCATTAACGCCCGTCCTGCAAGGACTCCATTCTTTGTCTTATACTTAAAAAATCTATCCAGGATTCTCTTTTTTGGGACGGAGAACGCAGCAAATACGCCGGATGAAACGTCGAAAAAATCTCCGCCGAAAGCTCCGGTATCTTCATGCATTTTCCGCGCAGCTGCGACATGCTTTCGTTCGTCTGCAGCAATGTCTTGGCCGCTGTTCCTCCAACACACACTACTATTTTGGGATTTATTAGGGATATGTGTTTCAATACATATGGCCTGAACAACGTTACTTCCTCTGTGGTTGGAGTACGATTTCCCGGCGGACGCCACGGCAATATATTGGTTATGTACACGTTTGTGCGATCCAATCCGACGGTTTCCAGTATTTTATCCAGCAGTTGACCACTTTGGCCAACAAACGGAATTCCCTGCTTATCTTCTTCCGCTCCCGGAGCTTCTCCCAACAGTAGTATGTCGGCACGTTCGTTGCCAACGCCAAAAACCATATTAAGCGCACATTCTTTTATGGAGATGTTTACCCGAGACATCGCTTCTTTCAGTTCCGCTAGAGTAGAGATTCCGCCTTTCGTCACTCCCCTACCCTGCACCGCATCTGCGAGAATGTCCGACACTCCCGCTTCGGAAAACCACTCGGCAACCTGACGTAATTTTTTCTTGGAAAGTTTCATTTTTACCTATTTAACGCTGCTTCGATGAGCTTCTTGGTATTATCAATACCATAGAGAGCGACAAATGTTCCCATGCGCGGCCCCTCTTCCTGGGCAAACAAATAACGATAGAGAACCATGAACCATGTTCTCAACTCGCTGAAACCGTGTCTTTTTCCCACTTCAAAGATTATACCTTGAATTACGGTCGCGTCCTCGTCACCTTTGAGCTTATTCAACTCCGCTAGAAGATCTTCCAGAGCCGCTCTTTCCACATCGTTTGGAGAAGAGTAGACTTTCTTGTTTTTCACGAAATCTTGATAATAATTTATCGCGTACGTAACCAATTTATCGAGAAATGGCATTGTCTTGCGACTTGCATCATTATTGTATTTTTTGATGAATCCCCAGAGCACATTGCTATCGTCTGTATTGCATACGCTAACAAGATTCAGCAGAAGCGAAAATGATATGTCCGACTCGCTCTTTGGCGGATTCCCCGAATGAATATGCCATGCCGGATTATCGACTTGTTTTTTATTTTCCTGAGTTTCATAATTTTTTATGTGAGATATGTAGTCATCGACCTGTCTCGGAATGACGTCGAAATACAGCTTTTTGGCGCTTCTCGGAGAAGCAAACATATAATTCGCAAGACTTTCATGGGGCGCATACCGGAGCCAATCGTCCACGCCAATACCATTTCCCTTGGATTTGGAGATTTTTTTGCCTTCTTCGTCCAGAAATAGCTCGTAGTTGAATCCTTCCGGAGGAGTTCCGCCAAGAATTCGACAAATCTGCGATGACAGCTTTACGGAATCGATGAGATCCTTTCCGGCCATTTCGTAATCTACACCTATGGCCACCCAGCGAGCAGCCCAGTCTACTTTCCATTGCATTTTGCAATGACCGTCGGTAACCGGAAGCTCCGTAAGCGTACCATCTTCGTCCCGGAATACTATGGTTCCAGCATCTACGTTGTATTTTTCGATGGCAACCTGCAACACTCTACCTGTCGTTGGCGAAATCGGAAGAAATGGACTGTAGGTGGCGGCTCTTTCTTCCCGGAGACTTGCCAACATTACGTCAAGTATCTCTTCGTGATGTTTTAGAACTTTTAGTAAGACTTCGTTGAATTTGCCGCCATTGTACCAATCGGTAGAGCTTTGAAATTCATACTCAAAACCAAAAGAATCCAGAAACTCAATGAGCTTATTGTTATTATGATGTCCAAAACTCTGGTGACAGCCAAACGGATCAGGAACACATGTCAGCGGATATCCGAGATATTCTGCCACCATATCTTTGTTGGGAATATTATCTGGAACTTTGCGCAAACCATCTCGATCGTCTGAAAATGCGTAGATCTTTGCCTTCATTCCACTAATACATTCGAAGACATGCTTCACATACGATGTTCTTGCGACCTCTCCGAAAGTACCGATATGCGGCAGTCCGGAAGGGCCATAGCCGGTCTCCAACAGTGCGAATCCCTTTTTCTTTACACTTTCTCTGGAAACTAACTTGCGAGCCTCCTCAAACGGCCATGATTTCGCATTCTCATAAACAACATCGTCAAAGCACATTTTTACCTCAAAACAGAATACGTATGATTGTAAAATAAAAAAAATGTACTTACCAGTGGTTATAACAAAGAAAGTGCATGTATTAATGGCTTCACTATTTTTAGAAAAGAATCTTAGGAATTGTTACAAAGTAAATTGGAGTCATCATTTTCGTATAGGCATGCGATCCAATAATTAAAGGATGGAGCAATTACAGAAGCGAAGTATCGAGTAAAGTCTTCAGCAATATGGATTGCTATGTGTTTAAAAAACTCTGGAAATGGGCACGATGGAGACATTCTAATAAAGGCCTCCATTGGGTTAAGCACAAATATTTTCGTGGATATAATGGAGACACATGGAGAGTCGCTATTCCTGGCAACTGTAGGATGGCTCACCATACTGAAACTCATATAAAACGGTACGTGAAAATAGCGGATACAACAACTCCATACGACGGAGACCTTCAATATTGGAGCAAACGTTTCAATTGGAGCCATGGCTCCCTACGATGCTTGCAGCACATGCGCTATTTGGTAAACGCCTGTGGTGCAACCACTCATTCAGAGGCTCAAAGAGCCGTAGGATCCAGGAGAAAAAGTCCTTATTCATACAGTGAATTGGTATAGATGACAAAAAATATGCCCTAGGAAAAAGCCCTGCTCCAGAACTGCTTTTACCTGTACCTTTGTTGATAGTTTTGCGGTTTGTTTTTTTTGTACTTTGTGGCGGCTGTCTTTTTCGATGGCTTTGCGACTTTTTTAGACTTGAGAGCTTTCTCGGTACGACTGAATCTCAAAGTTTTTGGCTTAAGTGGATCTGGTATTCTTTTTTTTAACATTGAAGTATCAGTATTGGTGGATTTTCCAGATATACCTTTAAAGATTTCATTGATTTTTTTGGCGATGTTTTCAATCATATGCTCTTTGTCTAGTCCCATATGAAATCTAAATTGATTATTGCATTCCTCGTAGTTTTTTAAGTTTTCCTGATGTCTTATTTTGTGAATCTCCTCGTTTTGCCGATCTTCGATAAGGCATATCTGGTTATTGTACAATATGGGAGCGAGACCGAACATCGTCAACATTTCTTCGCAATTGCCAAACATCGACTCGCTCTCTTTGACGTCTTTTGGGTTAACAGCAGAGTCGCGAATAGCATAGCAGTACACATAAATTGCCTTTGCAAGCGTTTCCTTTTTTAGCATATTTTCCATCTTAGGATTTGTATCATTTTTTGAAAAGAAAATGCCACCGAATCCACAGTCAATGATTGCCTTGAACATGCTTTTTATTGTCTTCAGGCCATTGGATGTTATGTTGCTCTTCACATTATCCACTGATTTGCCAATTCTTTCATTTATGCATTTTTCAATTTCTTTGACGGCTGCATCCATTTCGTTTTTTATTAATGCCGGAAATAAAAGCCCCAAAAGATATGAGCCACTTGAATCAAATATATTTGGCACTACTACTTCACGCTTAATACGCGCTCCTAGCATATCATGATAGGCATGTGTAAGCTCATGAAGAATCGTAGTGTACGTTCCACTTTTTTCGAGTCTGTATTCATTGCCTTTAAGGGTATTCTTTTTTATCCACAGACTTTTGCCCCAATAGCAATTACCCGTTTCCCGGATAGATTGCTTACATTTTTCGTTATTTTCTGCAACGCCAATTCTGTTGAAATATTCCGATCTTCTAAAACGATGTGCCGTTGTTGAGTTTAATACGCTGACGGCCAGCAATGACATAAGCCTTTGAAAACCAGTATAATCTTCCAACATTGAACACAAATGTCTCTTGAAATGTGGCTGCAAGTCACTGCTTAATTGCCTTATATCAAAGAGACTGCATTCTCCTCGCAAGCAAAGATCAAGTATTTCATATACCTGATCACGCGTTAGTGAAAAATTATTATGCGAAATTTCTTCTGTTGCTTCTATTAGCTTCATCAATCTGGTTGCTCTATCGCGCCAGGCTTTTTTTTCTTCAAACTTTAATTCATAAAACTTTTCCTTAAACATATCTCTTATGTTTGGCCATGATAAGTCTATGGCTTTGATTTTCCTTCCATTAACATCTTTTTCTTTAAGCTTAAGCATGTCGATGATGTACAATAATCCATCGACGACCATCTTACCTCGAATGTTGATCGGTTTTCCTAAACCATTTTGAGCGTAAAATTTCTTAACCAATTCCTGGTATTGATCTATAGTGAAAGTGTTCATATCTACCTTAGATGCATTAGTTAGGTTAGCGCTTGACGAATACTTTCCAACATTCCGCAAAGAATTAGATGCATTCGCTGTATGCACAAAACCCATCGTCAAAAACACCGCAGTAAAACAAATAGATATCGCAACTCGTTGCATTTTTTCTTCCTATAAAATATATATATGTATTATCGCAGAAACATGTTAATGTTTGATTAAATTCAGTTCAGCGCTGTAAGAACCACATTACAGCGCCAGAGATGATTACTTTTGTTCAGAATGATTTTGGATCCATTCCTCAAGCATTTCCTTTATATTTTGATCATCGCTCTTGCAACTTCTGACGGTCTCGATGGTAATTATAGGACTGACTAACAATGCTTTTATTATTTTAACTTTTTCAGCCTTTTCAATATCTTTCATTTGCACAACATGACTCAGCGGAGTAAGATTATCTTCATCACTTTTGATATTCGGATTCGCTCTACCATCTATCAAAGCTTCCACTATATCAAGCCTCTTGTTGGATGCTGCCTTACGCAGTGGAGTCCAATCGTAGGCTTTAATGTCTGGATCCGCTCCGCCATTGAGCAAAGCTTCTATCACCTTGATATCCTTATTGTCGAGTATGGCTAGATACAGAGGAGTAAATTTTTTGTCACTTTTGATATTCGGATCTGCCTTGTTATCCAATAAAGCTTTCACTATATCGAGCCTATCATTGTCTACAGCTTTACACAATGGAGTCCAGTTGTAGCTCTTAGTATTCGGCTTTGCTCCGCCATCGAGCAAAGTTCTTATTACCTCGATGTCCTTATTTTTGAGTATGGCTAGATACAGAGGAGTAGTGCCTTTTCCGTTAGCTTCGCATCCTTTAAAATCTGGATCCGCCCCACCTTCGATCAAAGCTTTTATAGCTTCAGTCTTTCCATGATATGTTGCCAAATGAAGCGGAGTAAAATTAACCTTATCGTACTCATTTATATTTGTTCGCTTACATTTGCATAGACGTTTTATTGCTTCGACTATCTCATGCTCTGCAGCCAAATGGAGTGGAGCAAAGCCTTCCTTGCTATCTTTGATATTTGGATCCGCTCCGGCGTCTAACAAAATATCTATTGCATTAACTGTATTAACATTAGCAGACCTTGCGGCCAGATGCAGCGGAGTACGTCCTTCATTATTAGTTGCATTCAAATTTGTTTGACAACATTCACGCAACGCTTTTATTGCTTTATCATCGCGAAGCTTTACAGCCAAATGCAACGGAGTTTCGCCTTTTTGATTGGTTATATTTGGGGAGGCTCCGCGCCACAACAGGACTCTTGTTGTATTGATATCTCCACCCAATATTGCTAAGTGCAGCGGAGTCTCACCCGTTGTACATTTAGCATTTAGGTATGCAGAATCCATTGCCAAAGAGCTTATATTGCTCGCATCCCTAGCCGAGACGGCAATATGTAGTTTGTTGAACTTATTGCTTTTTTCTATAGCCTTCAATATTTTCTCAGAAAACGTCTCTTCGTATTCTGCGCTTACATTATTAGAATTGAATCTAAAATCTTCAGGCTTAATAAAATCCTCAGACATAAGTATTTTTTCTATTTCTTTGTTGACGTTTTGGGAGTCGTTTTTTTGGCGCTCTTTAAAGATTTTTCGAAGTAATTCCACGCCTTTTCCTCTAACTTTTTCTAGCTCTGTCTCAGCGGGACTGTTTGCATCTGCGCATTCTTTGCAAATGACATCGATTGTCCAGGCAATTTTATCGAATACATATTCAGTGACAATACCTGAATGACATTTATATTGCTTGCAAAGCTGGACATATTTTTTCCGACCTTCTTGAAATCTTATTTTTCGAATCTCATCGTGCTGTCTATCTTCCAAAAGATATGTTTGATCACTATTTGTCATAGGCATTAGTCCTACCATCGCCAATATTTCCTCACCATCTCCCCAGGTAAAGTTGGCTTTATTGCTATTCTTTATAAAATTGTCTTCAACATTGGGCGCCGCAAAGGCTGATGTATGCACGTAAATTGCTTTTGCTAGCATTTCCGGCGTAAGTATGTTCTTTAGATCAAAATGAGTCTTTTCTTTTATGGTGAGATCTTTCTTTGAAAACACCATGCTACCAAAACCGCCGTCAATGATTTTTTTGAAGATGTTAATTATTTCACTGTCATCTTTTATGTGGCTTTTTATGGTTTCTATATCGCATATGCTAGTTATAAGTCTGGCAATATCATCTACGACTAATTTCATTTTTTTATCAGTTAACGTTGGAAAGAGAAGTCCGATGAAGTCCGCATTCGCTGAATTCAATATGGGATATGCGGATTTAAAATCAGATGCGCGGAACGATCCCAATATCATATGATGATATGCGTGCGTACTCTCGTGAAAGATGGGGTAATAATTACTTTCATTGAAAACTTCTTTTGTTATTTTTATTCTTCTACTTAGATAGCAACTGCGATCATCATCTGCTACCACAACCCCTATTTTAGTGAAACCAGGCACGAAAGCATGTTCTTCTATTGAATTTAATATACTAACTGCCAGCAATGACATAATTCTCTGAAAGCCAGTATAGTTTACTAACATTTGTTTCAGATGTTCCTTGAAACGTGTGGAGCAAGTCTCGTCTAGCGCCTCTAAGTCGAAGAGTTTTTCGTTTCCTTCCAAGCACAGCTTGATTATTTCATTTGCCTGCCCCTCTATCTGTTTTTGTACTAGCGGAAAGTTGGTGTGCGAAAATCCTTTGAACTCATCAATTGCTTTAATTATGTCTTTCAATCTTTCGGCTCTTTTATTCGATGGTAGAATAGCTTTCCCTTCAAATACTCGCCTTATGTTTGGCCAGGATAAGTCTATGGTTGGAATCCCTTCGCTTCCTTCTGGCGCTCCTTTTAGTTTATACTCCTTAAATCCCAGCAATTTCCCAAGGCGATACAAATCAGCTGCTGATACAGTTGCTTCTTCTCGAATGTCGGGAGCAGTTCCTTTTAAATACTCTTTGTTCTGGTCATAAAATTTATTCAGCAAGTCTTGGTATTCCTCTACGGAAAAGATGTTTTCTTGTAAGCTTTGTTCATCCGCAGTAGAAGCACCTTGGGCTGGTTTTTGTTTGGCTAACAAGTCAGCACACGATGAGAGCCTTTCCAAAGTCGCTTCCGCTTCCACCACAATCGTTAGCAACATCGCCAAAACACAACTCGACATTAAAATACGCTTCATTTTCTTTTCCTCTAAAATGTATGCACATATTATCGCAGAAATATGTTAATGTCTGATAAATACATCGCTGATTCAGAGAAATTCTGTGGTAAGCCAATCACTCTCGGACGAAAACTCTAAAATATACGATATTATTGTGTGGAAACCTTGACTTTTTCATAGAAAACGTGTAAAAACTAGTCCGAAAGGGAGTTTTATCATGAAAGTAGTAAATTCGCTGAAGACAATTAGGTCTAGGCACAAGAATTGTCGTCTTATTAGAAGGAAGGGAAGAGTTTATATAATAAATAAGACTAATCCCAAGTTCAAAGCCAGACAGGGCTAGATTTTTTGATTTTTGTTTAGTTTTTAGCAAATGTTGGTCTTCGTTTTGACATAAGGTCGGGGATACAACCATAAAGAAGGTGTTTAATGTCGCAAGAGAATACAGGTTCGCAGGGCGGTGGTTTTGCGGAACTTTTTGAGCAATCGTGCAGGGCTTCCATATGGGAAGATAAAGTTGTAAAGGGTAATATAGTTGGCGTCGATGATAATTTCATAACCATTGATGTTGGACTCAAGTCAGAGGGACGCATCGCGGTCAGTGAGTTTACGAACTGCGGTCGCCGACTGGAGCTCAAGGTTGGAGACACCATCGATGTTTTCATCGATCGCTACGAAGACAGAACCGGCGAGATAGTTCTCAGCCGCGAGAAAGCGCTTCGGGAAGCCGCCTGGGGAGATTTCGAGACGGCCTTTAAGGAAGGCACCAGCGTCATGGGCACCATATTCAACCGCGTAAAAGGTGGATTTATGGTGGATCTCAACGGAGCAACAGCGTTTTTACCCGGCAGTCAGGTGGACGTCCGTCCGGTGAAAGATATTTCTCCGCTGATGGGAATCGAGCAGCCGTTCCTGATTCTGAAAATGGATCGCCTCCGGGAGAACATAGTTGTATCCCGCCGTGGTGTTCTCGAGGGAGCAAACGCCGAGGAGAGAGCGAAAGCAGTCGCGAATCTCGAGGAAGGTCAGATCATCGACGGAGTTGTGAAGAATATTACGACCTACGGAGCCTTCGTGGACATTGGTGGCATTGACGGTCTTCTGCACAACACCGACATATCCTGGAAGAGAATCAATCATCCGCTGGAAGTATTGACTCCGGGACAGGAAGTGAAGGTAAAAATCATAAAATTCAATCGGGAAACGCGTCGTATTTCTCTGGGCATGAAGCAGCTGTGCAATGATCCTTGGGAGGGCGTCGATTCCGAGTTCAAAGTCGGTTCCCGCATAACTGGACGAGTGACCAACGTTACAGACTACGGAATATTCGTTGAAGTGAAAGAAGGCGTCGAAGGTCTCGTCTACGTATCCGAGGTAAGCTGGAGAAAGAACACCTCTCCGTCGCGAGTGGCCTCGTCTGGAACCGAAGTTGAAGTAGTTGTACTGGATGTCGACGTTGCCAAAAGGCGCATGGGACTCGGCATGAAGCAATTGCAGGAAAATCCGTGGGAGAAAGTTTACAAGGAATTTCCAGCTGGCCTCGAATTTGAGGGAACTATTTCTAACGTCGCTGATTTTGGTATTTTTGTAAAATTGAACAACGACATCGACGGTATGGTGCACCTAAACGACATATCCTGGAAAAAGACCAGGGAAGAGGATCTCGAGAAGTACAAGAAGGGAGACCTGATCAAAGTCAAAGTGCTGGAAGTTGATCCGGATAAGGAGAGAGTGTCCCTCGGCATTAAGCAACTTACGGAAAATCCATATGGAAACTCCGAAATCGACGTTAAGAAGGGCGTTGTGGTAACCTGCGTCATTTTGGAGATAAAGCCAGAAGAGGGAATCGAGGTCGTTCTGTCCAACGGCGTCCATGGATTCATAAAGAAAGTAGACCTGGCTAAAGATCGATTGGATCGCAGAACTGAACGGTTTGCCGTAGGCGAGAAGGTGGATGCGAAAATCATCAGCGTCGACAAAGGCGGCAAGAAAATCGGCCTCTCCATTAAGGCTCTTGAAATCGAAGAAGAGAAGCAGGTTATGGCTGAGTACGGTTCCTCTGACAGCGGAGCCAGTCTCGGTGATATTCTCGGCGTTGCCATGAAAAATGGAGCCGACGAATAGTTGCATCAGCGTGACGCTGGATCCGCTTGCTGCTTTGCTATCGGCTGAGAGGTAAGCGAGCGGATCGTCATTCAGAGCCACGAGATGTGTGGCGTAGGGATTCAGAGGAGCAATACCGAGGTGTATTGGCACTATCTGAAATGATTGCGTGGTCACGACAATATTATAGAGTAAGTATACATTGATGGAGGCGCTGGATTTTTTCCGGCGCCTTTTGTATAAAAAATCACTTGTAAAAAATCGTCATCAAAAAATCAACAATATTATGTGATATTTTCAACACACTTCAGGTGAGTTTTTTCGACAACTCCGCACCACTTCAAGACTTGGAATACGAGTGATTTTTGAGATTAGTTTTTGATAGACAAGCATAAATAACATAAAAAAAAGAAATCTAAAAATGCTTGCAATTCTCTTGGAAATGATGTATATTAACATTATTGTTTTTATAAAAGGGAAAGAGTAATATGAAAAAGTTATGTATAGTTGCTAGTGCGTTAGGGCTTTTTGCTAGCGCCGACCTTGTAGCTTCTGACGTTCCTGGAGCGGATGAACTATCTCCGCAGGATGCACAAAAAGCGACCCTCAGCGGTTTCTATGGAGCACTGGGTATTGGTGGAAACTTCGAAGATTCCAAGTTGACTGCCAACAGTGTGAAGTATAAGGATGGTGCGAAGGATGGTGCGAAGGATGTTCCAGCAGTGGATGATAAGAAGAGTCCTCTTACTGATGTAGAGAAGAAAGCGATTGAGGCGGAGCATTATAAAGATGCTCTTGGAGATTTTGAAGAGGACGATGGTGATCCTGACAATGAAGAGAATGGTGCTCTTCTTCATGCTTGGAATTACATTCGGCAAGATGAAGAGAAGAGTGGAAAAACTAATGGTGAAGGGAACATAGACGAAATCTTTGGTCGCACGGTACGCTGGCAAAATTGGCCTGAAGAGACGTCACACATTGTTTTTTATGATCCTAATACCGACGATGACATAGATCCTAATACAGATGAGTATAAGGATGAATATAATTCATTATTTGGAAGGAATGCATGGAATGCGGCTAAAGCTATTAATAATGTTAATGAGGCCTATAATGGTGATGGAACATTTAACAATGAGAATTTTGAAGCTTTAGTTAGCGATGCCATTAGTGCGCTTAAAGAACTTAAGTGGGACAAAGATCAGTGGGACAAAATGCTTAGTGATACTGACAAGGCGCATGAAGATTTTAAATCACCTGACGAAGCTATTGAGTGGTGGTGTGAGGAAGCAAATACGCATTGTACGGAGCTTTTACAAAGATACAACACGCTAGCTGAAGAATACAAAGGGGCAAAAGATGAAATAAAGAAGGTAATAGAAGAGAAAGGTGGAGGCAGTGCCACAGCCCCGGCTCCATCTAAGAAAGATGAGCTAAAAGGTGCAGTTAAAGAGCTAAATATAAAAGCTGTTGGGCTTGACAAGGGATCATTCCTTGGTGTTGTAGCTGTCGGTTACGGAAGGTTCTTTAATTCCTTCTACGTTGGTTTAGAAGGTTTGGTTGATTTTGGTAGTAAAGCCGATCAAACCAGCAAATTTACCGCTGATGAAATAGAATACACTGGTACGTTGAAGCATGGCCAGGTAACGCCTGTTATATCTGCCAGAATCGGTTACTATATTGATACCCTTGGTCTTCTGCCTTACTTGAAATTTGGTTGCGCGTTCACCAGAACGACCGCGTCACTTGCTAATGGAACAAATGAGTTGAAGTTGTCGAAGGCAGTTCCAGAACTCGATCTCGGAATAGAAAAGGCTTTGACGAAACGTTCTTCCATAAGAGCCGAAGTCGGCTATAGATTCAGCTCCAGCAAGAATGGAGATATCGGAATTGACGATAAGGAACATAGTAATGTCAGTGCGATAGATTCAAAATTAGAGAGAAAGGGATTTGTTGCTCGCGTAATGGTGTCGTTGCACATATAGTTTGTTTTAAATTAACTTATTTTTGGCGTGTGTCTTTTTTTGAGGCACACGCTTTTTTGTATACGCGACATCGGTGCTAACGCTATAACAACATTAGACACGTTGCGAAAGCCATCTCAAGTTCCTCAGCGCCTGATTCAAGAATTGTCTTATGCAACAGATCTATTCAATTCCAACGTTTTTCGTCATCCAGAGGAGCGCATAACGCGACGTCGGGATCCAGAATTAAAAGATCAAAGAATAATACAGATCATCTCAATGTGAATTGGCTGACTCAATTAATTTTATTTTCTTTTTCCTCGAATAATTTTTTATTGTTTTTTCTCTTTCTATCGCGTCGTAAATCTCAAAATATCCAATTTTGTCAACTCCGTATTTCTTGGTAAAACCAACGATTAACTTCTCTTTGTGTCCATAGACTCTACGAATTAGATCGTTTGTAACTCCGACATACAAAGTTCCGTTTCTTTGGTTAAACAAAAGATAGCAATATCCAACCATAATTCTCACCAATCATCTGAAGCAATTATTTCATAAAATGGTTAATTGTTTCTGGATCCATATGTCGCGCTACGCGCTCCTCTGGATGACGGCGTTGGTGGTGCGATTCCAGGTCTGCTATTATATCACGATGTAACGAGGCCAAACACATGCCTCTGAATGAGTGGTTGCACCACAAGCGTTTTTTATAATGCAACTGTTGGAACCATTCGCAGCGCCACGTTTGTAGAAACAATAGCAAAAGCGAATTATAAAATTAATTCAATTGAAATACAATAGGATTTTTTTATTAAAAAATAATAAGATTCTCTTGGCATAACATCTTTTTTGCTGTATATTCTCATCATAGGTTTCGTTGTTTTATTTTATATTGATTAAGAGGAATAAATGAGAAAATCAGGTTGTATCGTTCCAGTAGTTGCGTTGACGTTGGCTACGTTGTTTGAAGCTTATTCTGTGAATCTGAATAAGGATTCGTTTAAAGCTTCACATAAAGATTCGGCTAAACAGGAAAAAACGTCTGTTGTTCATAAGGATTCATTAAAAGGTTCACATAAAGATTCGAATAAACAGGCAAAAGCGCTTCCTAAGAGTGCATACGATCCGTGGTTAAACGCTCTTAGCACGCACGAGAAAGGGAGCCGAACGTGGTTAGCTACAGGTGCTGGTGAAGAGTGGTTGAAAGGTTCTGAGGGGCAAAAGTGGTTGACGACTCCTTGCGGTAAGAAGTGGTCAGGAACAGAAGCGGATAAACAGCTAGATGGAGTAGATAATAACGCCACGCAATAGTATTGTTCACATAAATTAAAGCGCGCTGTCCGAAGGTTTTTACGAAGAACTTTTTGGATTGTGCGCTCTAAAAGTACATATCAAACAAAAAAAATCAAAAATAATTTTCGAAAAAACGTCTAGCTGTGGTGTTATTTCTGTGGAAAATCGGGCTAATATATTGTTATTTAATGTAAATAATTATATCACGCTATGTATGTTTCCAAATGCCATTTCGCTTGACAAGCTGCTTTTTTTGTTGTATATTTAATTATGTTTTTTTATAATATAGGAGAAGAAAATGAAAAAACTAATATGTAGCGCATGTGTAATGATAATGATGTCATCTACACCGTTCGAAGTTTGTGGTATGCAGAAAGTTGTCGATCCTAAGAAGCACGTCGATACTCCTAAGGGGCATATTAACGCTCCTAAGAAGCAATTTAGGATTCCTACGACTGAAGACGATCCATGGTTAAACCGTCTTTTCTGGGACAAAGAAAATGAGAGGGGGAGTCGAAACTTTTTGGCTTCCGCTGAGGGGCAAAAGTGGTTGGTTAGCCCTATAGGAAAAAAATGGTTGAAAACCCCTTGTGGTAAAAAGTGGTCGGCTACGCAAGAGCAACCGCCACAGCCGTCGCAAGAGCAACCGCCACAGCCGTCGCAAGAGCAACCGCCACAGCAAGAGGATGGCGAGGAGGATGTACAGGTTTAAGAACTTCTGAGCATCACGTATTCAATAGGTTTTGTGTTTCGAAGTTGCTTTCGCGTTGACGACTTAGTGTTGTTGTGACATTGACTGCAAACGCATTGGTTATTATCTTGCATAGCTGGGAATTCGGGATCGTCTAAAGATACTGGATTCCAGCTATGCCGTGTCTGTATAGATGGTTTTGTCAAGCGATTTTTAAAAATATTTTTGTTTGATATACACATTAGACCTATTGCATAAGTCGATTTTGTAAGCTGATAATCAGGGCTTCCAGGTGGCTTTTGCAGTAGCTCTATTCAAAGTGAGAATGTGGATTTTTGTTTCACTGGCTTCCGATGTCGCTGCGCTCCTCTAGACGACGGATCCGAATGAAATCTAAAAGGCTTCGCCATCGTAAATTACAATATGTTTTTTCTCGATTTCTTTTTGAAAACTTTCGGGAAGGCGATCGAATTCAAATATATCGATCAAAAATGGAACGTTGCTTTCCATTAATGAGTCTTTCAATTCGAATATGCAACCATTCTCTTGGCCAAAATCCTTTACAACTAAATCCAGATCACTGCCATCGTGAGCGTCTCCTCCGACTCTGCTACCGTAGGCCAAAACAACAGCCTTTGGATATATCTTTTTTATAATAGAACGGATCTCTTTCAGCGCATCTTGCTTAATGAAAATATCAGTCATTATCGATTAAGTCCCGAATGCTTTTTGCGTCTCTTATAAAATTTTCGATCAATGAAAGCGTTTGTTCTGCGAATTGTTGTCCATAGTCGTGAGCTGTGTCGTTTCGATTATCTCTGTAGGCAAACCACCTTAAAACTTCTTCTTCATTTAAAATTCCGTGTTTTTGAGCGTAACGAAATAGGTCTTTGAACGTCAGTAGATCGACGGCCTTTTTAGTCGCAAAGTAGGGAGTAATTTTCTTTTTCAAAAGTTTTCCACTTTGTTCCAGCGTCATTTCGAATCCCTTCACAAGAGAATTGCGAAATATTTCATAATCTATTGAGCCTTTTTCTCTTTCACACAATAGCTCATATGACTTTTCCAACGTTTCTATGCATCTCGATAAAAACTCCGTATTTATCTCGCTCATAAATCAATCTCACTTTCTACTTTTTTCGATTAGGTGATAATAACATAAAAAAACTTACGGAAAAAATATTCGAAGCCATAGTTTTGATTACTTCATTGAAACTAACTTAGTGTACGACTATTTTACGATCTTATATAGTTCGGATATAGTGCTCATTACTGAGGCTCCACTCGGTGTATTAATTTCAAGCAATTCATTGAATGTCTTCTTGCCAATGGCGGAGGCTATTTTTAGCAATATGGACGCAGGACTCTGGGGCTGCTCCTTTTCCAAAAATACAGCTATGTCCTGTAATACTTCGTAGGCCTCTTCTATCGTGGGTTCTTTTTCCTGGCCGTTGCCGCCGCCAACTATTGCTGGGGATGTATTACCATTGCTTCCTTGGTCTTCGTCAGATACTATTGAACCCAGATTTATTTCATCAACTGTATTTTGATTTTGGGAAGTATTATGGGGGCGTTTTCTTATGCCGGATAAATTGTTGGAGTTTATCCGATTGATATCATTGAAATGATCGTAAATAAGTCTAAAGCTTGGACTGTCGTTGCCGGAAAGATCAGCCAGTAGATTGTCAAGTTTTTTTATGCTTTCAATAGAGGCATTGATATCCGCTTCGACTTGTTGAAAAAAATCAAGTGATGTTGCACTTACGCTTTTCTTCACATCTTTTGCAGACAATCCATTACTGTTTTTGGTACGTATATTGTGGCGAACCGTTAGCCAATCCGATAGACTATATATGCTCGAAATTCCATCCATAGGCGCTGTCAATGGCGTTAGTACGATCTTTTCTGCGACCTTTTCGGTGAAAAAATAAATCGGAGCCATGCGTGCAATGTTGTTGGCATTTTCCCAATCCGGAAGCGGATAAATATCATCCCAGAATTTTTCGCAGAGAGCGTGTAATAGCATTGTTCCCTGGTTTAAACCTCGAAAACCATCCAAAACAATTGAGGCTTCCAGTAACCACGTTGCTATCTGCAAATCTTTTGTTTCGTTCTTCAGAGCGTCTATGCAAAGTCTCCTGACTTCTTTCCAATCGGCTTTTTTTGGATCTGTCTGCCAGACTCCCTGCGTTAATCTGGAATCATCCTCTCGGCGATACTCCTTTATTTGATCATATAAATGCTCGTATTTTAGATATTTTCCGCATATACTGTCTTCTGAGATAGGAAGAATTAACTCTTCTATATTTATCATTAACGGCTCTCCCCAATAACGGTTTGGTAACACGGCTATTATAATAACTTTATTAATTTTTGAATATTCTTTATTTATAAAGCATCTGTAAATAACTTAGCATGATTAAAAATAGCGATAAACAATTTATCATTCTAGTGCTCAACTATGTTTTTGGACAACGCATCTATTACATCAGACTTTCTTTATCAATCAATTCTGCCGCTGGATGTCGTGGTAATCACGGCGGCAGCATTAGCTTACGATAGGCTTTAGTTCATCATATCAACACCTTTGAAATTCACAAGATCTCTCTGCTCGTCTATTGGTAATGATTTAAATGCATCGCTGTACTCTATTGCAAAAGCTGTCCGTTTATAGAACACAGCGGAAAGTATATCTGCTTTAGTTTGATCTCCTATGCCTCTTAGTGCTTTTATATAACAAGCTCTAGTACGAAAACGATCACTTAATCCATTGCATGAATTAGAACAATTACCATCCTTATCAAAAAAATCCTCTATAATCTTAGCAGTATCCGAGTATCTTCCTTTTTTACAAAGCTCCAAAGCAAAATATTCTTTCACTAACGATCTGGTTTCTGGCGATAACATATTGATGACTTTTTCGGTTGGTTGAGCAGCTGATGATACCTTACTAACACTTGTCGGTTGAGTAAATGGCGATACCTCTCTAACCATTGTCAATGGAGCAAAGCCACGCTGTACATGAGCATCTGGCGATACACTACGAACATACAACGGCAATGGAGCAAAGCTATGTGGCTGCCGAGCACGTGGAGATAACATTATATACGACTGAGCAAGTGGCGATGGAGCAAAGACAACATTAGCACGATGCGGCTGCTGAGCACGTGGAGATAACCCACTAGCGTTTGTATGCGATTGAACAAGCGAGGATAGTCCACTAGCAATAGCAGATGATCGAACAAGTGTTCCACCAACTAGTTGATCAACTGGTGATAATTCATCATCGTCATCTTCTTGCACTTCAGCATCGTCATCTTCTTGCACTTCAGCATCGTTATCTTCCTGCACTTCAGCATCGTTATCAACCTCTTTTGGTGATTTAAACAACGCATTGAAAATATCATCCAACATTAGCGTACTTAGCTCACTTATGGTATTTTTCGCGATGTTTCTTTCGGTGTTTCCAAAAATATTGTCAAAAGCACCCATCAGATTGGCAGTGGAGCGATCCTTTTTATATTCAAGAACTCCAAAGCAAACGCACGCAAGAGATTTTTCCAAAGAGGACAGATGTTGATCGTTGCGCAATCCTGACAGGATGTCAAATATTTCATCTAGCTCTCCGGATTGATATCGTGATAGTGCGTTATATAGTATTCCCCTTGCTGTTCCCAATGCATTTCTGCCCATTTTAGAAAAGATTTCCGCAGCACCTTTGAAGTCTTTTGTTGCATATAATGCTTTACCATAGAAAAATCTTACATTATCAAACCATAACGGATCTTTATTTATTATAAAGCCATCTAATATACGGTGATGTAAATAGGAAAATATAGGAATAGATGCTTCAAACCGTTCTGTATAATACATGGTTAGTGCATAATTGTATTGCGCATCAAACACTTGACTCTCTTGCAAAAGATTAAAGTTATCTCCATAGCGAATACCACGATTCTTTTCCAATTTACTATATAGACGGGAAAAAATCTGATGGGCGTCAGAATAGAGTTTTTTCTGTAATAATATAGTTCCATAATTCAATCTTGCAAGCGCTTCTTGTTCAGGCTTCAGCAATTCGAAGTATTTATTCGTAAAACGTTGAAAGACTTTCAAGCATAATTCTGAATTATTAGTTTGATTGAGAGCCATCGCACGAGAAAATATAGCGATAGCCTGTTGCTCAGGCTGCAGCAAATCAAAACCTGGAACTTCAGGATCAATCATCTGACCAGGAACGACTTCTTTTGGGAAGAGTTTTTTAAAAACTCCTTCAGCTGAATTAAACTCTCTAAGTTCATATAGAGTTTTTCCGTAGTATACTCTTGCCATAGCCGCATGTGACGACGATAAAGAGGCAGGAAGTTCTCCGTTGTTAAATAGCCTGAGAAAACATGCCTTAGCTTGCAAAAAATTTCCTAACTGACAGGCTGCACTCCCCAAGAGTAGAGAAATATATGGCTTAGTGGACGGAAAGAATTGGGAATCGCTCATTTTTGATAAAATAGCGACTGCATCATTGTAACGTTTCAGATGAATCAACGCTTCTGCATAATATATTTTTGCCCAAAACTGTTCCCCCGTGGTCAATAGGTCTCTGATGATTTTATCATCTTTAAACAATGGATCACAAAATACAATTTCTTCCTTTTTCTGTTTAAATGACTTAAACTTATTGTTATAATATAAATATAATTGTGAACGATGAGGCTTGTACGACCGCTCATAATATTTACTTGAATCAAGCAAATCGTCATAATATTTGTGTGATTGTGAATGAGGCTTAGTCTTCAACTCGGAATCGTCATGATATCTACGCGATTGTGGACGAGACGGAAACTCTTCCTCTTTTTCAAATGGCGGTGATTTTCCTCTAAATAATGCGCCAAGAATTAGCTCTATTTTTATCCAATCTGCGACTGAAGCACGACCGTCAGAACGCAGCGATTCAGCACAATATAATCTTACGCGAGCTTCATCTTTGTGTGACAAGTTGTAAAGGCCTGTTTTTTCGCGATAATTGATATTACCAATAAGCAATTCGCATAAACAATCTCTCGCTTGGGCGAATTTTTTGCTTTTACATAAATTAATTCCACTGCTTATTTTTTTTGCTGCATCTTGCTGCACTTCTATAGATAATACATCATGGTCGAACAAAGAAAAAACGAGCACTGATGTAACAAGTAACTTTTTCATTGAAAATTCTCCGTATAACTTTATAAACATAGAAACCGTTCTCTTGATAGGCATTATAACTTTAAAAAAGAAAAAGGCAAGTCTTTGGATAAAAATTATGAATCTTAATTTTTTTCATTTAAAAAACGTTGACGTCTATCGATTTATGACAATCCGGTGATTTTTTCGTCGATATCAATTGATTCCGCTGCCGGATATCGTGGTAATCCCGGCATTGTCACGATATCTCCAGCGTAGGTAACCACGAATCCTGCTCCAGCCATGATTTTGGCATTTGGTCCCGCCTCATCATGACCCGATGAAAGAACCCAAGTTTTGGGATCCTTCTGTAATTTTTTAGCAACAAATTCAAAAGGAGTCAAGCCATTTAAAGCTCTCAATCTCTTCCCAAAATTATGTGCTCTTATGAAATCATTGAGATGTTTCTCCAGTTGCTCACTATTTTCGTAGTAACGCGAATAATGGATTAGCTAACCATTTGAAAGATAGGAGTAATAGCAGGTTTTTCACACAAGAGTTGGTAAGCCACGAGAGTAGACATAACATGAATGCCCATGTTTTTTTGAGACCTGTGTCT
>BNWE01000007.1 GCA_025998595.1 Alphaproteobacteria bacterium
CGAGGAATCCACAACGAAAACCAAACCCCAGAGCCTGGGATGTTTCCGGCTCAAAGGAGAAGCTAGCGTCGTTCAATTGTAGTTTTACAAGACTGTCCTTCAGTTTTCCATAATCAACCGTATCGACCGGAAAAATACTGCAGAACACCACCGGAATGCACGGCTTAAATCCAGGCAAAGCCTCTTTTGCTGGATTATTTTCCTGAGTTATGGTATCTCCAACTCTGGCCTCTCCGACACTTTTTATGCCAGCGATAATATAGCCGATTTCTCCGCTTTTCAGTTCGGAAACTTCCGTTGGTTTTGGAGAGAATATGCCGACTTTTTCAACCACATACGTCATACCAGCCGCCATAAGCTTCACCTTCATGCCGGATTTCACAGAACCGTCCTTTACGCGCACCAGAGTGACGACTCCCATGTATGGATCGTACCAGCTGTCCACCAGCAGCGCTTTGAGCGGAGATGATTCTTCTCCTTTGGGAGCCGGCAACCTATGAACGAGCGCCTCCAGCACATCTTCTATGCCAATGCCAACTTTTGCGGATACATG
The DNA here is from genome assembly GCA_025998595.1 of Alphaproteobacteria bacterium. The sequence continues at coordinate 554 of BNWE01000007.1, forward strand.
AACGGCGTCTGAGCAGTCCAAACCGATGACGTCTTCTATTTGCTCGCCAACTTTATCTATATCCGCAGCTGGCAGATCGATTTTGTTCAGCACAACAATTATTTCATGGTCATGTTCTAGAGCCTGGTAGACATTGGCCAGAGTTTGTGCCTCCACTCCCTGTGTTGCGTCCACCACAAGAATTGAGCCTTCGCAGGCGGCAAGAGATCGGCTGACTTCGTAGGCAAAATCCACATGTCCCGGAGTATCCATAAGATTCAGCTGATAGCTGTCGCCATCTTTGGCCTTGTAATTCAGACGTACTGTCTGGGCTTTTATGGTAATGCCGCGTTCCCGCTCGATATCCATAGAATCCAACATCTGATCCCGGAATTCCCGGACTTCAATTGCACCACAAAACTGCATCAATCGATCAGCCAGAGTGGATTTCCCGTGATCTATGTGAGCAATAATAGCGAAATTTCTTATGCGTGATCTCATTTTTTTCTCAACTCTCCGCCTGCTTCTTCCATAAGCTTTATTATTTTATCAGATATTACCTGCGCTTCATTTTCGGTCAATGTTCGATCAACGGCATCCAGCATAACCGTGATTCCAATTGATCTTTTTCCGTCTTCCATAACAAACGAATCAAAAACGTCCGCCTTCGCGATTTTTTTATCCACCTTGTATATGGACCACAAAATAGATCCAATAGCGGCAGTTGGAGCAAATGTAAAAGAAAAATCCCGATTGATTTTAGGAAATACTTTGTCGTTATATTTGATACTTTTCTGGGGCGGATCAAAACTATCCATCACTAATTCGAAACATGCTACAGCTTCGTTCATGGAAAACAATTTGTTTATTTTCGGATGTAGCTCCCCAAAATGCCCAACTTTTCTCTTGCCAATATATATTGTACCACTTCGGGAAGGATGATAATAGGACGGAGCATCTTGTTTTACGACCACGTCCTTTTCGGCTATATCAAAATAGCCAAGTGCAGCCATGAGATCGTTTTTTGCATCGAATACATTTACTTTTCTATCTTTATTAGCCCACGATCTATCCTGAAAATTCCCAGCACGAAGCCCGGATATGTGTGTTTCCTGCATACAGGCATCGAAAAACACATTGCCCGACTCGCAGAGTTCAACGTGGGATTGTCCATAGTTCAGGGATCTAAGCGCCGCCAAAATCAAGCTCGGAATTATAGAGGGCCTCATGGCACTAAGCTCTTCACTGATTGGATTCAACAGCTGGATGACCTTCTTTTTTTCCTTAAATGCATCGGCATAGTTAGATTTTATGAATGAATACGACACAACTTCCGATAAGCCACCAGAAACCAAAAGACGCTTTACCGCCATTATGGTATTTTCGCGTTTGAGACCGATATCATCAATGTTTATGGAAGTATCAAACTTACATTCAGGAATATTATCAAATCCCACTATGCGGAATACTTCCTCGATCAGGTCTTCTTCTATGCTGAGATCAGATCTCCAGCTGGGCACCAGAAACGAAGATGATTCGCCGGACGAGCTGACTTCCTTCAGACCTAGTTTCAACAGTATCTTCTTTGCATTTCCCCAATCCATCTCATAGCCGGCTATGAGATCTAATTTTTTCTTGGTTAGCCGAATGGATCTATCAATATGCGGATGAGTACCAACTACGCAAATATTGCTGGCTGTCCCTCCGCATACGTCTATAATTGCTCTGGTCACAGCCTCTAGACCAGGCACGCAGGAATCGCGATCTATGCCTCTCTCGTTTCTGGTGCGAGAATCACTGGTGATGTCTAAAAATGTACCAGTTCTTGATATAAAAATCGGATCGAAAAGACCAGATTCCACGAGAATGTCCGTTGTGTTTTCGTCACAGGCTGTTTTTATTCCCCCCATGACTCCCAGCAAACATACGATATCCTTTTCATCTGCCGCCACCAGCATATCCTGATGTAAAATGTGTCTATTGCCTTTTAAATCCAGAAATCTCTCCTTATTTTTGGCAAATCGAATGCTTAGTTCTCCGCTTATTTTGTTTAAATCGTATATATGCAGAGGACGTCCGCTATCCATAAGCCAGAGATTCGATAGATCCACCACCGATGATATACTGTTCATGCCAACAGTCCGAAACAAAGACTGAAGCCACTCGGGACTTTTGCCGTTTTTTATTCCACGAATGACGCGAAACGCTATTACTGGAGCATATCTACTGCAGGCGTCATTATTTTCATAATTTATATGCATAGGGAATTCAAACGAGCTTTGGCATGATATCTCTTCGCCAACTATAAATTTCCCTGCACCAGCTGCTGCCAAATCCCGTGCAATTCCTCTAATGGAGAAACAATCACCTCGGTTTGGAGTAATGGAGATATCAAGAATACCTCCATCGAATCCAAGAGCTTCTCCAACAGGAGTTGACAGATCAATATCGGAGCCGAGATCTATTATTCCGTGACTTTCGTTCCCAGATTGCAATGACAGCTCATCATAGGAGCACATCATTCCTTCGCTCTCTATTCCACGAATTTTACTTTTGGAAAGCACTTCGTTTGAGCAGGGAATTAGCGCACCCGGCTGCGCCAATACCGCAGTTAAGCCTTCGTGTACATTGCTGGCTCCACAGACAATCCTATGCTTTATTCCGTGAGCATCTGATACAATACATACGTTCAATCTATCTGCGTTTGGATGCCGCTCCACACGTTCTATGCGAGCCAATTTGAAATTTTTAAACATCTGCCTAGGATCGCAGCAACTCTCAACCTCTAAACCTATGGTTGTTAATTTTTTGGCAATTTGATATAGATCCAAATCCGTTTCCAGATGACGTTTCAACCAATTCAATGTAAAACGCATTACACATACTCCTCAATAAAAACTATATTTACCTAACCGCCTGATTAAATCCGAACCTGCTTCTCCAGCGTTCGTTTGATTCGAAATAGCTACGAAGATCTGGTATTCCGTATTTCAATGATGCCATTCGTTCAAGCCCGAATCCGAAAGCAAATCCCTGATATGTATTCGAATCAATACCACCGTATTTCAGGACATTTGGATGAACCATGCCTGCTCCACCTACTTCAAGCCACTTGTCTCCAGATCCAAATATCATCCGTCCATCTTTGATTTCATAATTCATATCGATTTCTGCAGATGGCTCCGTAAATGGGAAAAAGCTTGGTCTTAAACGTAATTCTAAATTCGGAGCGGAGAAAAACTTCTTTAGAAAATCTCCGATAAACCACTTCATATTTGCGAAATTGACGTTTTTATCCACCATAAGACACTCGACCTGATCAAACATCGGAGTATGAGTTGCATCATAATCACTGCGAAACACTCGTCCCATCGCAAAAATCCTAAGAGGAGGTTTGCTTGCTAGCATTGCGCGAGTTTGCACCGGCGATGTGTGCGTTCGCAATAATTTACGTCCGTTCTCATCTGCGCCCATATTTGTGTAAAACGTATCATGCATTGTGCGGGCTGGATGATGATCTGGCGTATTCATCGTCGTAAAGTTATAGTATTCGCTTTCTATATCCGGCCCATCTGCAAGCTTGAATCCATAGGATGACATTATGGTGGAAACTTCTTCCATTACTTTCGTCAGCGGATGGATTGTTCCAGACTGACGTGACGGTGAAGGCATTGTTACATCAACGAATTCCGATGCCAATCGATCCTCCAGCTGTATCATCTCCAGTTCAGCAAATTTTGCATTCATATGAGTTGCCACCGAATCTTTGACTGCATTGATCTTTGCACCAACCTGCCGTTTCTCTTCGTCGGACAGCCCCTTCAGTTTCTTGAGCATCTCAGTGATTTTGCCATTCCTTCCAAAGATGGCGTTTTTTATTTGATCTAATTTTTTTAAATCATCACATGCTGTTATTTCAAACAAACATGTGGCCAATAATCTATCAAGCTCAGACATTAATAACTCCAATCTCTCCACACAACGCACCACTATAGCATGCTAACCAAAATAAAAAAGACAATTAAAGAAAGAATAATTTTGAAGTTTACCGCAAAAGTACTTGCAAAAAAGAATTTAGACACTACTTTAATGCTATGAGCTAAATGTTATACAAAAAATTATTGTGATGCAATAGATGGTTTTACAAAACAGTAGGAGATTTTAAAATGCCAGAAATAGTTTTAGCGGGACATGCGGGAAGAATCGAAGCACGATATCACCACAGCAAAGATCCCAATGCTCCGTTGGTTATAGTTCTACACCCGAATCCTCTTCAGGGAGGAACAATGAACAACCGCGTGACGTTAACGTTATATAGTGCGTTCATTGAAAGTGGTTTTTCCGCCATACGATTTAACTTCCGTGGCGTGGGAAAATCCGAAGGCAGCTACGATAATGGCGAGGGTGAGCTAACCGATACCGCCGCCGTTTTGGATTGGATACAATCCATAAACCAAGGAAAGCGAGAACTGTGGATCGCCGGATTTTCGTTCGGAGCACTCATTGGTATGCAGCTTCTCATGAGACGTCCGGAAATTGCCGGCTTTGTTTCCGTATGTCCTCCAACAAACCTCTATGACTTTTCGTTTTTGGCTCCTTGTCCGGTTTCAGGGATGATAATAAATGGAGAAAACGATGAGATTTGTCCGATTCTCAATGTGAACAAACTCGTGGACAAACTTAACTCCCAGAGAGGTATTTCCATAGATTATCGATTAATTTCTGATTGTGATCATTCGTTTAAAAATCATTTGGATACCATAAAAAATTATGTTATGGAATATATAGGAGCGAGATACACAAAAATGGCCGTGAACTTGTAAAAAATTGTTATTGGTGATGGGTGTGCATGGAATATAAATCTTCTTTTTTGAATGAAGCGAGCGCTCGTGGTTTTCTGTACCAGTTTACGAATCTAGAAGAAATGGATGAGTATCTGAGTTCCGGAACGGGATGCGCATATGTGGGATTCGATATAACTGCAAAAAGTCTCCATGTGGGCAGCTTCATTCCGATTTCGCTGTTGCGCCTGTTCCAGAAGCACGGTCACAAGCCGGTTGTGGTTGTGGGCGGTGGAACAACCAAAATAGGAGATCCTTCGTTTCGAAATACCATGCGCCCCATACTGAGCGACGAGCAAATTGCGGAAAATATGGAAGGCATAAAATCATGTCTGCTGCCGTTTTTGAAATTTGGAGATAGCGAATCCGACGCTATAATGGTGGACAATGCCGATTGGCTGGATAAATTGGAATATATTCCGTTTCTTCGCGATACCGGAAAGTATTTTTCCATCAATAGAATGATCGGATTTGATTCCGTAAAATCCAAGTTGACGGAAAACAATTCTCTGAGCTTTTTGGAATTCAATTACATGATCCTGCAAGCTTACGACTTCTGCAAATTGTATCAGGAAAAAGGATGCCGAATCCAGTTCGGTGGGCAGGATCAATGGGGAAACATTGTTTGCGGTGTGGAGCTTGCCAAGAAAAAACTCGGTGTCGAAATTTTCGGCTGCACGTGTCCGCTATTGACCACCAGCGACGGCAAAAAAATGGGGAAGACCGCCAACGGAGCCGTTTGGTTATCCCGAGAGATGTTCAGTCCATACGATTTTTGGCAGTACTGGAGAAACATAGATGACGCCGACGTTATAAAAATGATGCGCCTATTTAGCGATATGAGTCTGGACGAAATCAAAAAAATGGAATCCCTACAGGGACAGGAACTAAACGAAATAAAGAAACTTTTGGCGGATGAACTTACGGCTAGGGTTCACAGCGAAAATTCACTTAATGCAGTGCGTAAATCCGTTAGTGGCTTGTTCGATGGAGATTTGGGAGATATCGAAAATCTAGTTTCAATTCCAAAATATGAATTAGCTGCAGCGGAAATCGATACAACTTCTGTCGTGGACATTCTTGTGAATGGCGGCATGTGCGAAAGCAGAGGCGATGCCAAAAGATTGCTGCGTGGTAGTGGTGTCCAGGCCAACGACGTTACAATAGACGAAAATTACAAAATATCTTCCGATTCCTTTGGCAAAGGTTTTCTAAAACTAAGTTTGGGAAAGAAAAAGCATATATTGGTTGTATTGAAATCATGAAGGTGACGATACTCGGATGCGGATCTTCGGTAGGCGTTCCGTCCATGAAACACGGATGGGGTGACTGCGATGCTAACAACGAAAAAAACATTCGAACGCGATCTTCGATAATTCTGGAAACCGAAACGACGTCTCTCCTGATTGATATGTCTCCGGATTTGCGACAGCAATTGCTGAAGTACGGATCGTCCAAAATCGATGGCGTTATCTTTACTCACGAACACTACGATCATACCTGCGGAATAAACGAATTGCGTCCGGTATTTTTTGGCACAGACCGAAGCCTGGAAGTATATTCCCGAAGTGAATTTCTTGAACCAATAAAAAAGATGTTCTACTATTTATTCGCCAGCGTGACGCTGGACCCGTTTTCTGTATCTTCTGAAAGGTATGCGAGTACTACTTGCGACATTGAAGCTGATTCAGCAAGAGAAAGTAGCGTCACGTCTGAGATATACAAGCCATACATAGTCGCAAACACAATTTTAGATGATTTTCAAATCGGAGATATATCTGGAATTTGCTTTGAGCAGGATCATGGCTATTCGAAATCGATGGGCATACGCGTCGGAAATTTCGCCTACACCACAGATGTCGTTTCGTTTCCCGAAGAGTCGTTTTCAAAATTATATGGACTGGATACCTGGATAGTTGGTTGTCTAGCTCCCGAAAAGAAATCAAATCACGCCGGTCTCGATACGGTGCTGAAATGGGTTGAAATGCTAGAACCAAAAATGACATATCTGACGCACATGAGCATTCATATGGATTACGATCATCTGTTGACGATTTTACCGAGCAATGTTCGTCCAGCATATGATCAAATGCAGCTCGAGGTGAATATATAATGGGCATCGTATATAATATTCCCATGACTGAATGTTTTCTGGCGCGAGTTGCGGATTTCCTACTGAACAACATAAAGAATTTTCAACACACAAATATCGTTCTTCCCAATGGACGTAGTTGCAGAATACTCAAAAATTATCTTGTGCAGAATGCGCACGCAAAAACATTTATGCTGCCGAAAATATCTTCTATTTCTGACGAGCTCCGATTCGATACGCAAAAAATTACCGCACTCGTTATGAACCAATGTGACGTTGGATCAAATATATCCACCGATACCAAGTTCGAACTCGCAAAAAGCATATGCTCATTGATTAAAGAGCTTGTTTTTGCGAATGTGGATCTCAATCGTCTGCCAAATATGGTGCCGGAACATCTGCTGGAATATTGGAATCCCACTCTCGAAATATTGCAGAAGGTGGTTGCACCACTGGCATTTACTCATATAGATTTCGCTTCAACATTGCAAGCACATCTCGCATACCTTGCAACAAGTAGCAAAGCAAGCACGTTGGCCGTTGGTATTGAAAACAAAAATTATTACACCGGATTATTTCTGAAAAAAGTAGCGGAATCCGAAAATGGAATTATTTTTATAACCGGAAGTGAAGATGAAAATTCCAGAAACTATCAACTAAATAAAGAACTACTGACATATCTCCAACGTGACGTTGGATCCGTTTGTTCTATAGATTCCGCTTCAGCATTGCAAGCACATCACGCATACCTTTCCGCAGGTAGCGAAGCAGAAAACGGATCCAACGTCACGTTGGCGGCATACCTTTCCGCAGGTAGTGAAACAGAAAATGGATCCAACGTCACGTTGGCGGCATACCTTTCCGCAGGTAGTGAAACAGAAAATGGATCCAACGTCACGTTGGCAGAGTTCGCGTCACCTGCGGAAGAAGCGTTTGGTGTAGCTATCGCCGTAAGAAAAGCAATTCATGAAAAAAAGAGTGTGCTTATCGTTTCCACCGATTCCAAACTATCGGAAAAAATAAAAATGGAATTGGGGCGATGGAATATCGTTCCCAACGATTCTTCCGGAGTTCAATTTTCCAAAACCCGCAGTGGAATGTTGGTCTCTTTGATTGCGGACATGATCGAAAAAAATTTCAATTTATTGAATGTATTGGAAGTTCTAAAAGCAAGTAGAAAATATAACGATTTCCTATTTCCATTTGAATTGTTCTGCCGAAAGCAATCGATTGTGCCTACGAATTTTTTCGATGCAATTTCGATTTACAATAAAACAGAAATAGAGTTGGAAGTTCTTGATGAGTTGAAACGCTTATCCTCGATAAAACCAGAATGCAAACAAACTTTCGGAAAATGGTTTGAGTACTGCAATAAATGCGCAAAACTTCTGGACGAAAAAGCTTCCGGGGAATTCGAACATATTTCTAGGCAATTCACAAAAAACTCTCATTTGCTCGGCGAGATGTCGGTTTCGGAATTTGTAATTTTCCTAAAAAATCAAGTGTTTACCATCGGCATAAAATCTCCACAGGCATCAACGGACGGAATTGTTATGTGTAACATTCAGAACGCTCAGCTTGAGGATGCTGACATGATTATCATCACCGGAGCAAACGAAGACAATTTGAAAACATCTGAAAAAAACAATTTTTGGATGAGCAAATCAATGGCGAGTGCACTTGGAATCCAAACGACATCCGCCAAAGACGCGTTTGTTCAATGTATTTTCGAACGACTAGTGCACAAGCCCAACGTTCTCATAACGAGGTCGCAAATCGTAGATGGAGTTGAGCAGCAGAAATACAGTTACATCGATAAAATCGCCGATAAATTATCCATTACCAAAGCGGAAGATTTGGTAAATCTCGTCGAGCATTTGAGGTATTCCATCAAAAAAGAATCCATAAAATTTACGGCACCGATTCCGGATGTAAAAAACCGCCCGAATAGATTTTCCGTCACCGATATAACATTGCTAAAAAATAACGCCTACGTTTTTTATGCGAAGAAAGTATTGAATCTGAAAGAACTCAATTATCTAGATGATCCAAAAAACCTAAAAGGAAATTACGTTCATAAAGTTTTGGATACGCTAATAAAATTTGCAAAAAATAAAACTGATATCAACGAAGCAAAAGTCATTGCAAAAAGCGTTTTGAAAAACATGTGGCTGGACGAATCCCATTTTGGTCTATGGTTTTTTCGATTGAAAAACATTCTGTCTTTTGTCTGCAATAATGTAAGTCAAAACGATGAGCTGATCTCGGAAGTGAGCGGCGAATGCACAATAAATGTATCTCCGGACTACGCCTTCACGGTGCTATGCAAAGCCGATAGAATTGATGTACATCCGGATCAAACAATCTCCATAATTGATTATAAAACGTCATCATTGCCCACTGCAAAGCAAATCGAATACGGCTACAAACCGCAACTCTCAATTGAGGCAATCATCGCCAAAAACAATGGATTTTCCATCGAAAAAACAAATGTAAAGGATTTGTATTTTTTGCGTCTTGATGGTTCAGAAAAAACCGGAGAAACTCGTGCGGCCAGTGACTCCATAGAAAAAACAGAAACACTCATAAAAAATACGATTGCCGGACTTGCTGAATTAATTAGTTATTACAATGTATTAGGCATTCCGTACGACATAAATATCAATAGCGCATACGATCAGGCGTACGCTCATTTGGCTAGAGTAAAGGAGTGGAGCGACAATTGGACTCAAGAATAAAAGATATCTCGGCATCTCTCTGGATTTCCGCTTCTGCCGGTACGGGAAAGACCAAAAGTTTGATAGATCGCATACTTGCGCTACTGCTGAACGGTGCAACTCCAGGTAAGATTTTGTGCCTGACGTACACGAAAGCGGCTGCGTCCGAAATGCTGGGACGTCTCGGAAAACGTATATATGATTTTCATCGAATGTCCACTGACGATTTAAAAAATACACTGGAAAATATGGGGTTCAGTTCGCAGTATTCGGACATCGCAAAATCTCTCCACGAAAAAAGTTTTAACTCTTCCGAATGGGTGCAGATAAAAACCATTCACGCTTATTGCTTTGGAATTATCGAAAAATTTCCCATCGAAACCGGATTATTTCCTGGCGTAAAATTATGCGACGATCATCAGCGAGAACTAATGCTGAACGAAGCCATTGGAGATATTCTGCGTGATCAAACGAATCATCCATCTTTGGAATTGATATCCAATCACACCACAAATATTTTCGATATTATCGATGGTAATATTTCCGAGATAGAAGCTTTCTCTTGGAAATTTGAAAACTTCGATGCGTTGTATGCGGATTTTTTTCAGGTGCCGAAAGATAAAATTTTTCTGGAGAACGAAGAACTGGATCAGCATCTTTTTAATACAGTTTTTTCCGGACAGCATCAGAAAATATTTTCGGAGCTCGCGGAAATTTTGTTCACCAGCGAAAAAAAGACCGACATCGAAAAAGCAGAAATTCTAAAAGCAAACGCGATTAATCCCACCAATGGTTTCATGAAAGCCTTTTTAACGGACGAACTTACCATTCGAAAAAACTTGTGCACACAGAATGTATCCAAACGCCATCCGGATTTTCCCGAACGCATGGAACGAGTTGCGCATCAGGCGTTGGAGTTTCTGGATGGAAAAAGAAAATATATATCTGCTCGAGCCAATGCTGCGTTCTTTTCGATTGCAAAAAAAATAGTGTTAAAATTCAATGCGATAAAGCAAACAAATCACTGTATTGATTTTGATGACGTCATCGCCATTACGTCGACATTGCTCCATAACATGGAATGGGTAATGTATAAAAATGACGGCGGCATAGAACATATGCTGGTTGATGAAGCACAGGACACATCGCCGCAACAATGGGAAATTATCAAAACAATCACGGACGAATTTTTTGCGAATGGCGTTTCTGGAAAAACGGTTTTCGTGGTTGGAGATGAAAAGCAATCCATATATTCCTTTCAGGGAGCCGATGTGAAATTATTTCAGCAGATGCACGAGTATTTTAAAAAACGCTCCGAAAGTAACGGACAAAAATTCCACGATATTATTCTAAACAAATCCTACCGAACAACAGGAAATATACTTGGTTTTGTCGATGATGTTTTTCGCGATTATTTTCCCAATGTAAATCACGTTTCAGCCAGATCGCCGGACGGAGGAGTTGTGGAAATCGTAAAACTATTTGAAAGTGACGAGAAAGAGGAAGAGCAACCGTGGGAAATTGCAACATCTACGGAATTGCCCATAACATCCGGAAAAAAACTGTCATCGTACATTGCACAATTCATCCGCGATACCATAAAAAAACGTGTTTTTGTAGCGTCTAAAAATCGTCCTGCAATGGCGTCAGATTTTCTGCTTTTATTTCAGCGCAGAAAAAAAGATACAATGAATGCAATTGTGAACGCTCTGAGAGAATTGGATATTGCCGCGACCGGAATTGATAAAGTATCGCTGAAGGATGAATTAATCGTCGAAGATTTAGTCACATTTGCGGAATTTGCTGTTTCGCCATTCGATGATCTTGCCTGCGCTCGCGTTTTAAAATCTCCAATAATTGGCATAACGGAAGACGATCTCATGAATGCATGTATTGGTAGAGAGAAAAAGCAACTGTGGAATTGTTTGTTAAAAAACAACGAGTTATGCGAAAAATATTCTCTCAAAAATTTAAAAAAACATCTGTATAACGCGTTTAATGTGTCCGCCTATGGCTTTTTCATGAACGTTCTCACGGACGGATTTCTGGAGAAATTCATAGCTCGTCTCGGCACCAAATGTCTCGATGTACTATACGAATTTCTCGATGTTGTTATGGAATACGAAAACAAAAATAGCGCGTCTCTCCAGAGTTTTTTGACGTGGTTTAGATCGTCTGCCTATGAAGTAAAACGAGAGTCGTTCAAGGAAGAAAACGCCGTTCGCATGATGACGGCACATGCTTCAAAGGGGCTTCAGGCTCCGTTTGTAATCCTGGCCGACTGTCATTTTTTCCGCCAATCGACGAGCGATAAAATTCTAAAAACAGAAGATGAAATATTATTCTGGGATTTCTCAAAAGATATGAGAGCAAATTGTGTAGAAAACTCGCGAGATATTCAATCACAACTTGACATTGAGGAGTCTCGTCGATTGCTGTACGTTGCACTCACGCGATCCGAAGATTTTCTCTACATCATGGGAGAAAAATCCGATAGAAAACTAAATGATAATTGCTGGTACAGTGCGTGCCGCACGGGCGTTTACTCCCATAAAGAATCTGCTTCAACATCGCAAGTACCCAGCGTGACGCTGGACTCCGTTACCCATCTTGATTCCGCTTCAACATCGCAAGTACAGTCGGCATACCTTTCAGCCGGTAGCGAAGCAGAAAACGGATCCAGCGTCATGCTGGTCGGAGAGTATTCGTATTCGCCAGATGATTATCAAGAAGTTTCATCGCCTACCAAAAGTGTTTCCGTTCCCGATTGGTTTTTCCAACGTGATGCCAGCGTGACGCTGGACTCGATTACTCATGCCAAATCTGTTTCTTCAACGTTGCAAGAACAAGATATAGCTAGTGCTGCAAGCACATATGGAGACTGCGTGCATCTTCTACTTTCCGAAGTAAACAAATATCCTCGATTGCTTTTTGATAAAATTTTTATGCAGTTGATCGATGGATTTGATTTAACCGACGATTTGAAAAACAGCGCAAAAGCCGAAGTCGATCGTCTGCTAAATATTTCGGAATATGCTTTTATTTTTGATGAAAATTCAATGTCGGAAGTGCCGTTTATACATAATGGACACGAAGGAAGAATCGATAAAATTGCATTTAAGGATCCGGATGAAATATGGATCATCGACTTCAAAACGGGAAAACCAAAAGAAGAAATTCCGCCGGAATATGCGGCGCAATTATCTTTCTACAAAGAAGCCGTTGCTGAAATATTTCGCGATCATCAGCATAAAAATTTGAAACCGGCCATTCTGTGGACAAGTGCGTCGAGGCTACAGCAATAGACAGTGATAAAGCCGTTCTTATACCAAACTTCATTTGTGAAATGGCGCGCTACCATCGTGAAAGTAGATGTATTGGCGAAGTTAAAAAAGTAAATGAATCTAGCGTTACGCTGGGTTGCGACATAAGCAAAAAATTTCATCAAAATAGTACTTGGCTTTTTTGAAGAGAACGCTATATTTTATAGTGAGCTCTATAGCTCGTATATTATGTATAATGATAGTTTTTTAACATGAGGTATAAAATGAAAACAAAAAGCATATTCTCGTTTGATACAAAATCTTTAACAAAATCTACAATGAAGATAACAAATAAATTGACGTCATGCACGATAACGCATTTAGGTCTTGTTGGGCTTATATTGTGTTGCGGTTGTAGAAATGCTCATGTAACAAACTATGATTCCTCCTATGAACAAGGTTACAATTCTACATATGAGTCAGACTATGATTATGGAAAGTACGAAAATTCGAGTACGTTAGGATCACTTGAGCACGAAAATGAGATCGCTAGAATGAGAGATCGAGCAGAATACGACAGAAGAAAAGCTCGGGAAGCAAGAGAACGTGCAGAACACGATAGAAGAAAAGCTCGGGAAGCAAGAGAATGGGCGGAAAGAGCTGAACACGATAGAAGAAAGGCGCGGGAAGCAAGAGAATGGGCGGAAAGAGCTGAACACGATAGAAGAAAGGCGCGGGAAGCAAGAGAATGGGCAGAAAGAGCCGAACGCGATAGAAGAAAAGCAGAAGAAGCAAGAGAACGTGCAGAAAGAAAAAGCGTTGCCAAAATGGCTCAAAAGGTAAGGGCAGATAGAAGAAACAGAAGATCTGTGCTCAGCAGTGAAAGAAGAGAAGATGCAATAGCAGCTCAAAGATTGGCAGGAAGAGCGAGTTTTAGTGATCATGATGCCAAGCGACTTGAAGATGATGCCGTAAAGATAGCCATAGAAAGATCTATAGCAGATGAAGAAGCAAGAAAACGGGCAAGCGGCCATCATCAGCACAAACACAAGCGCAAGCATAAGCATTGATGTAGCCAGTCGTCCCTGAAGAAAGGTCAAGGAAGCGTTAAAATGCAGCGATTTTATTGACTTGTAGTACAGATGAGGAGAGTGTTAAGCCATCTCCAGCCTTTTCAGTAAAAGTCCATGATTTGGGTATAATATACTCACAATTGATGATTCTGTTCGGCGACAGACTGGACAAGGTCGCGGCTTTAAGTGGAGGGCGTTCCTGACCTTTAGTTGAGTAGGCCGAAGGAGTTTTAATATGCCCCCCGTTTTTTAGACCAGCTTTCGCCCCTTGATGCACTAGTGTTGAATGGGCCCGTTGGCGCATACCTTTTCGTTGGTAGCGATGGCATTAACGCTAGTACGACTCGGACTAGTATCGGTATTTCCAGCTTAAGCCTGCCTCGCCATTGGTATTTGCTTTTATCGACATTTCCGGAGTGACGGACAGATCGACGTCAAAAGATGCACCTTCGGAGGTTTTGTTAACACTGATGTAGACGTTATCGCTTAAATATCTTCCTGCGCTTACGTTCATATCTTTTTCTGATCTGGAGCTTCTATCCGTATTCAGAGAATGTGTTTTTTTATCAGGCGTAGAAAACGACACGCTATCGACTACTCCGATATTTTGGAATGCATTTAATATTGAAAAAATATATCCATTACCATTGAAACTTTTCAATGCGTGATACAATTGAGCCGTCTCGGAAAGCGTCAGTCTTTTTAAGTCTTTTTCGAACATGATGTTCGATAAAACATCCTCCTTGGAACGTTTTGGAAAAGAATGCAAATCGATTTTTACGCCTTTTTTGGGAGTATTTTTTATATCCATGAATGCCGTAAGATCTCCTCGTGAACAACGGCATGTAAATTTTGCTTCTGGTTCAAATGGAAATTCCTTGATAAATTTAGCCGAGCCTTCGATTACTTCCATTCTTTTTCCAAAAAGACTTATACGCCCTTTGATCATTTTCAATCCACCGATCATGGTTGCTTCATCGTTATATGTCGACAGAAGTAGATTTTCTCCGCTCAATACTATTTCAAAAACTTTTCCAATGAGATTTACTTTGCGACAGTGCATTTTGATGTTGTATTTCAAAAAATCTTTTTTGGTGGTGCTTGTTTCTTTAGATTTATTGATAACATTTCTTTCGTTTTCTATGATAATACCACCTTTATCAGCAGTGGAATCGGAATCAAGTTTTCGGATATTGCATTCTGGAACTATCACGTCTCCGGAAATTAAAAGGCTATCAATGCTGCCTGTTATTTTTCCATCACCGACGATTCTCGCATTTAAATCATCAGAATCAGAACCGGATCCAAGAAGCATATAATTATCAGAATGAAGACCTAAATTGGCAGTTATGTTCGGATATAAATCTTTTAGTGAAAGCGTACAATTTCCATCTATCGTGAGTTTTTTCTTCTTGGAATCTACGAAAACTCCGGACACAACCAGATTATTACTACCGTTTCCATTCAATGAAATCGTTCCATTTCTGAGTGTTACATCATTTATAATAAAGCGTGCATTTTGTAGATTGGCGGTTCCGGTTATGGTTGGACTCACCATACTGCCGACCACATGCAAATTGCATTTTAGTTTGCCGCGTATGTCTATTTTATCTGCTAGATCTAGCAGCTGTTCCAGATTGGAATCCGCCAAAATGTGGCACATTAAATTTTGGCTGTGAATGTTTTTTTGGATCGTTCCATTAGATTGAAAAACGATCGGTAAAAATGCATCCACGCTTATTTTTCCACCATTGTGATGAATATTTGCTTTTACAGACATACCACTATTGGTGGTGTTTAGCTTTGCATTTACGACGCTTTTTTTGGGTAACAAACCAAATATTGATAGATCCCCCTGCCCTATTATTGCTCCGCTTCCTAACGCCAATCTAAATGAGCCATCTAGCTTACATGCCGGAATATTTTTATTTAATTTATGTAGCCAATTTGTTTGGAAAGCATTAATGCGAACGTCGATATTCTTATCATTTCCCGAGATATTTGCTGTTCCAATACTGGCACCTTTGGTGTTCGATAAATGACAGGAGACTTTATAAATATTATTTAGAAAATCGAGATTGCAGACATCAAAATTGCATAGAGCCTCCGGAGACTTTATGGAACATCTTGCGAGAGATATTTTCTTTTCGGATTTGTTCAATTTCCCTGCGGCTTGAAAAGAAAATTTATCGTTTATAACGCCGGATAAATTCGCCTGCTCACCTTTTAGGCCGAACTGTAAATCAGAACAGTTTACTCCGCGTAAATCGGCTTTTTTTGATTTGATATTGATGTTTTCTCCGTTTAATGTCGCTTCTGCGCCATCTACGCTATTTCCATCGAAAACCAGGTGTTTGCTGGAACACTGGGCAGATAATAGACCTTCACAATTACAAAGAAATTTTCCAGAGCAATCACCGGAAATCGGAGCTAATTTATTCAAGAACTTCATGTCGTTGAAATTAAATTCAAACGAATATGTGGATTCCTTTGATAGATCAAAAGGTTTGGAAGAAGATATGTGTCCGGCATTTTTTGCGATTAATTTTAGATCTTTGATATGTATTTTTTCATCGATTTTCACATGGCTCGCTAGATCAAAATCTTTGCCGTCCATATACAGAGAAAGATTGTGAGATTTATCGAATTTGCATTGCAACTTCTTTAGCTTAAATCCGAAAATATCGATCCATCCTATGTTTCCGGACGCATTTAAAACATCATTTTGAAAGTCGCAGTTCAGATTTCCAATGTCTTGTTCGCATCTTCGAAAGAGTACTTCCACATGACTTTTGAAATCGTCGTTGAAATCGCATTTCGCACTTATAACTGAAGTGACATCAGTGAAATTTTGTTTTATATTTTCGGGAATGTCTTTTGTGAATTCATCCAAACTAACCATAGCGTTTAGAGCTGCTTTCCTGGATTTGATATATAAATTCCCAGAAATGGGATAGACTTTATTCTGATATTCCACAAGTGCATTTTCTATTTTTATAGCAGATAAGAGATCCTTATAGCTGCCATTGGATTTAACATTTACCAGCTCGTTGGCGACCTCGCATCTATAACTCGCAACGTTTTTTTCGAGATCATCAACAAACAGAAATCCACTGAAACCGAAGAGATTCTTGAATTTTACTTCGCCATTGACGCATTTAGAGCCGTTCCATGTCAGAAGAACGTCCAGCTCATTCTCATGGTTTATCTTGCCGTATAAATGGTCGGAATTTTTTTCGGATGTATAATGCAAATCATCCACCAAATAAGCGTTTTCGGCGATATTCAAAAGGCCTTTTCCCAGAGATAGATCTGCCACAAGAAGTCTCAAGATTTCCATGATTGGAACGATGTCCGGAAGCTTCTGGTCAGTATTGTTTCCATGAGTTGCATCATTTAGAATGAACTCATCAATGCTAATGAAAAATTTACCAATTTGCGGTTTTTTACTCAGGCTTATATTGGAAAATATTAGCTCCATTCCATCCGGAGTTTTGAAGAGGATTTTTTGAATTTTCGTTAGGTTGCGACTGAGTTTTTCAACGACGAAAGTAATATTCTTTGTTTTGAAATAGCTACTGACGGCTCCCAATAAAACCTCGCGTCCACCATCAAAAAAAAACATAGTAACAATGGTGCCAGACACCAAAACCACAGTGGAACATAAACCAAGAATAATTTTACCAATACTTTTTATGCTTTTCTTCAAAACGCATGTCCTAAGCTAATGTAAAATTGAAATCTGGAATCATCTTTTCTTTTTTTCAAAGGAAAGGCAAAGTCTATTCGTATTGGACCGATACTCGTGAAATAACACACACCCAATCCAACGGAAAAAAACCATCGCTTCTGTTCCATTTTTAATTCAGGGCGTTTTGAGTGATTTTGAGAGATTTTTGCACCATCAAAAAATACAACGACTCCAAAATCGGCGTTGATTTTTCTCCGAATCTCTACGTTAAACTCCAGCGATGATTTTCCGCCCATCGGTAATTTTTTTATCGATGACTTTTCATCTGTCGGTGATTTTTCATCGGTTATCATTATCATTTCTGTGGCCTTTTGATATTCATATCCTCTCACAGAATTCATTCCGCCGGCATATAGCCTTTTGTCCAAAGGAATGTCATCTATTTTTCCACCTATTATGTTTTTTTTGGAAACATTAAAAGAGAAAACTGTTTTCTTTAGTTCATCGATGGCGTAATTATAGGAAAATCCAAATTCCAAATTGTGCAAATATGCGACTGATGCGCGGCGCAATTGCATTCGGCAAAATTTAGCAAATGCTTTATATCCTTCGGTTGGATTTAGCTGGTCATCTCTATTATCAAATACGAATCCAATGGGGATGTTTATGCTGCTATATCTTTTGTTTTTGTCATTGAGAAGCACTTTATTGCTATCTATATGATTACCTTCTAGGCTGCAACCAAGCTCCATTGAAGTTACCTTGGACAGTGGATAATAAAACATGAGAGATGCTTTATCGCTCTTTTTGAAAAATACGTTTGTGAGTTCTTGACGTTTAGAGAGAATATATTCGGCTGTATTATTGGCAGTAATTAGATCCGGCTGGGTCAGAGCAGCTTCGAACAAATAATCGCTTTTTTTGGATTTCACTTTCATGGGAGTTCCTTCCACCGTAAAACGCAATTTTTCTCCGCCTCCAAACGCATTGAAGTTTATCCATGATGCGCGCGCTATAATTGATTTTAGTGTTTTCTTTGTATTAGATTCTTTATTATCACTATCAAAATTCATGCTTTTCGTTCCGGAATACAGCAAGCTTAAATCGATCAAATGTTTTTTATCTTCTTCGAGAGTTATGAGAATGGGAACTTTATCATCAACTACGCGATTCTTCATTGGTTTTATGTGAACATCTGAAAAAATTTGTGTGTCCAGCAGTTTTTTTTTCGTCTCTTTCGTTTTTTCTATGTCGTATGTTTCTCCTTCTTTCCATTCTATGCGATTTCTTATAAATTCCGTACTTATTCCGGGGAAAGCCTTAATTTCAGTGAAATAAAATTTTACATTTTTTCGGGGATCTATCGTCAGATTCAAAACCGCAGCTTTATTGGCGTAATCGAGATATACTCTTTTTTCCAGAATTTTAGGATCAAAAAAACCATCAGACTTTAGAGAGAACTCAACATCCTTTATGATACTTTGTATTTTTGCGATGGATGCGCCGGCGCCATTGAGGTCTCCTTTTAATTCATCGCAATATTTTTTCGCGTCATCTCTTCCAATGAGCTTTAAATTTAGCTTTATATCAAATTGTTTTCCGAGATCTACGTATATTTTTACATCCACATATTTTTTATTGACAACTTTTATTTTATGTTTTACATCGGCTTCGTAAAATCCAAGTAGATGCGCTTTTTGGTGTATTTCATTGATATCTTTGTCGATTCTATCGAGCAATGCCCTCATGCTACCAACAGTTTTATCTGCTTCGCTAAATGTGCGCAACGATTTTACGTCCTGCTCCACTTCCGAACCGGTGAATATTTCTGATATTTGCCCGAATATGTTTCGCTCATCCTTAATCAATAATTCAACGTGATATCGAAAATCATGCATATCGTCATCTTCGGTAATACTTTCTGATTTATCGTTTGTGATTTCCGTGTGTGTAACTTTAGCATCTTCAGCCGTCGCCGTAAAAAAAAACAAGAAGACGCCGGTAGCCGAATATTTTTTTAGCACCATATGCTCCTTTCTTCCGCTATATTTCCATTTTCTACAGCGCATCTTATGGCGCTCATAAGTCGATTCATGAATCTGATATTATGAACGGCGATGGCTTGTAATGCGAGCAACTCATTGGCCTTCAGCAGATAATGTATATACGCTCTCGAGAAAATTCTACAGCTCTGGCAATCGCAATCCGGCTCGATCGGAGAGTCATCATCTTTATACTGGGAACGTTTTAGATTTATGTGCTCCCTACTTGCGGAATCCCGATATTTTGCTTTCACCAACGCGCCGCCGTGCCGAGCGATTCTCGTCGGATGTACGCAATCAAATGTGTCAATTCCCAGCGCAACTCCATTGAAAATATCGGATATCCCTCCGATGCCAAGAAGATGAATTGGTCTGGATTTATCTAATCCATCCATTGCCATTTCAACGACTTCCATCATTTGTGATTTATGTGAGCCAAGTGTTCCGCCAATGGCAGTTGCAAAAAACGGCTGACTACTGACAAATTCGGCGCTGCGTTTTCGCAAATCCGCATGAACTCCGCCCTGAATTATGCCGTACATCGCCTGCGATCCATTGTCTCCCAGAATGAATTCGTCCAGTGATCTCTTTTCCCATCGATGGGATCGCTCCATTGATTGCTCGGTGTAGGCTTTATCGCTGTGAAACGGTGTGCACTCATCAAAAGCAACAATTAGGTCGGCGCCAAGATCCCGCTGCACCTGTATCGATTTTTCGGGGGTAAGCTGCTGCATACTTCCGTCCCAGTAGGATTTGAACGTTGCGCCATTTTCGTCGATGGATGACAGCATTGATTGGCCGAACCTGCGTCCTTTTATTTCGTCCGCGACTGATCCATGTCCAAGGCTAAATATCTGAAAGCCGCCGGAATCCGTAAACATCGGACCATCCCAGCCAATAAATTTATGCAATCCACCGCGATTTTTTATGTGCTCCGATCCCGGATGAGAAAACAAATGATATGTATTCGATAGAATAATGGAGGTCTCGGTCTCCCGTAGTTGTTGTGGAGAAATGCCTTTCACACTTGCTTTTGTTCCACAAAAAATAAATGCTGGAGTTTCTATTACACCGTGCGGAGTAGTTATTGTTCCCCGTCTGGCAGTCCGAGCCGGTACTTGCAGCACACGCGTTTTATCATCACAGGATCCAACGTCACGTTGGTCACGCTGGTCACGTTGGTCAAATTTAAAATTATCGTACATTATTTGCTTTCATAAAAAACCCAGCTAATCTTACTAGAGGAACACACAATGCCGCAACAATTAATCTGATAAAGTATGTAACGAAAATGTATGTGGTCCATAGAGAAGACAGCGATATGGGGTTTTCTGCCAGCACAACCCAGGCAAGCAATGAAAATACGCAATTGTCCACGAATGTCGATAGCGCCATTGATATCAGCGATCTACATGAAATGCCTCTATTTTTGAAGATTTTTTTTAGAGTAGAAAATATAAAAATATCAGTGAATTGGCTCACGACATACGAAATCAAACTCGAAGCGAACAACACAATCGTTGGAGAAAACAGCATTTTAAGTTCGCCACACATATTTACACATTCCGAACTGCTAATTTCCGGATGCAGTACTGCGATCTTCATTGCAATCACAAATAGCAAATAGCCGAAAAAGCTAATCCATACTCCTCTTTTGGCGGAATTTTCCCCAAAATATTCGTTTAGTATGTTATCCACCGCAAAAGTCGTGGAAAAGACTACCGTACCCAACGCAACTGGATCATCGATCAGCGTATATTTGGTAAGCTTAAGCACCTGTATGTTTGATATTATGACGGCAACCGTCGAATACACATAAAGTCCTTCTCGGCCTAAAAACCTAACTGCGATCAAAATACTTATAAAACAAACGATTAACGTTGATAAACTTAGCAATTCAGTCATTTTGTTTTTCTTTATGAAATTTCATATGTTGGATCGAGAGATCTAACATGTTCCGGAGATTCTCCACCTTTTTCCGCGATCATCATAACAACATCGGACAGAAGTGGAAAGCTATCAATCAACATTTCCCCATACCAATTGAGATTATAGCTGAAATTGTACGGCCAGAACCTGAAGCGCTCGTTTATGCCCAAAATATTCGTCATCGAAAAATGTTCCTCAGTTATCATGGAAATTATGTCCTGTATGTTGTATTTCACTCTTTTTGTTATTTCTACGTTTTTTTCGAATACATGGGAGTTTTTTTTATTTAGGGCGATCACAATTAACTTCCCGCCGGTTTTCAGAGTGCGAAATGCCTCGATTATGAACTTGCGATTGTTGGAAGAAAATTCAACAAAGTGAATCGCTATAATACAATCCCAAGTATTGGGCCAAAATGGAAGCGCTGTTTCGTCCACGGCCACAGTTCTAAATGGGCGAATGTTTGGCCAGCGAATCATCGGATAATTCTGCGGGATTGCATAGTATAATTCGTTTAGGTATATGGATTCCAAAAAATTTCCACAAAATCCCAAAGCTAACGTTTTTGATCTTTTATTTTCTATCGAATTATTTATTATATGAACCAGGTCTGACTCAAGTCTACTATTGCCTGAGTCAGTCTCATAAAAAAGATTAAGCAAAGATACGTTTGTACTTTCCATGATTTTATTTATATAATACTTTAACGTAAAATGCATAGACCACTAAAGGAGATTTATGACTAAGTCAGATTTGATAGAAAGAATTTCGGAAATTTATCCGTATATGAACCTTAAGAACGTTGAAAAGGTGATTTCAATCGTAATTGGAGAGATTGTTAATGCGCTGAAAAATGGCAGACGCGTTGAACTTCGAGGATTCGGAGCTTTTTCCGTACGTCTCAGGGGAGAATCCATCGGAAGAAACCCTCGAACTGGTGAAAGAGTAGACGTGGAAGCTAAGAATGTTCCGTTCTTCAGGGCTGGCAAGCATCTCAAGGAAATGATAAACGGAGAGGCTACATCGGAAGAAAAAGACGATTATTGATAGGATAGCGCAAAATGAATTGGCTCACTAATTTCGTAAGACCAAAGATTAGAGCTTTGGTCGGTAATGATGTTCCGGATAATCTCTGGGAGAAGTGCCCAAAATGTGAGCAGATGTTGTTTCGCAAGGAATTGTGCTCTTGTCTCAGAGTATGTCCTCATTGTGATTATCACATGAAGATAAGTGTGAGTGAGCGCATAGCTTCTCTCTTTGACGACGGAGAATTCACAGGAATTCCCTACAATCCATGCGTGTCAGATCCACTAAAGTTTAAGGATATCAAAAAATATTCCGATCGATTGAAGGCAGCCCGCGAATCCGGTGGTGAAAACGAGGCCGTCGTTGTTGGATACGGAAAAATCGGAGGGCATAAGACGGTGGCAGCTTTATTTTCCTTTGAGTTTATGGGGGGATCGATGGGAATGGCTGTGGGAGAGGCATTTATTGCCGCTGCAGAATATGCCGTTTCCAAAGTATACTCATTTCTTGTGATTCCATGTTCCGGAGGCGCCAGAATGCAGGAGGGAATATTTTCTCTGATGCAAATGCCAAGAACGGTTGTTGCCGTAAATAAAGTGAAGGAAGCTGGACTGCCGTACATAGTTCTGCTGACAAACCCCACAACCGGAGGCGTATCAGCTTCGTTTGCTATGCTGGGAGACATACATATAGCAGAACCTGAGGCACTTGTGGCTTTTACCGGTCCACGAGTAATTGAAGGCACAATCAGGGAGAAATTGCCGGAAGGTTTCCAGTTGTCCGAATACCTTTTCAATCACGGAATGGTAGACATGGTGATCCACAGGAAAGATCTAAAAGATAACATTGCCAAAATACTTGGTATCCTCACACGCAAAAAATAAAATGCAAAGTGCTGTACGTAGTAATATCTATTTGCAGACAGTACTTGTTTTTTTCAGACAAATGCTTAACACCCGACACAACACATGAACATCCATAAAGTGTGAGAAAAAGACAGAAAATTCAAGGCATTAGCTATATATCTGAGTCCTCGCTTAAAGTAGGAAACTTTTGATCTTCGAAGTTTTTTTTGAGAAATTTTCCTGTTTTTGCGGAGTAGTTCCGACGGAAACAGCCCAATATATCGCAATTGTCAAAATCAGTATAAGATTTTCGATGCGTTTTTCATGTTTCAAATGTGTACTTGTGATTGTAAATCCACGACTCTTGAAATCAGAGAACATACATTCGATACCCCAGCGCATCCCATAGTCTAAAATCCTGTGTTTTAAGGGCTTGCAGTCCATCGCGATGTGTAAAGGTTCAATACATATGAGACGGAATATGTCTCCTATAGGTTGAATTAATATACTGCATCGGAGTTAATCCTTTCAAGCGATTATGTGGTCGATATTCGTTATATTTTTGGACGGCTTTTTTAAGCTCGACTCGTATTTCCTCCAATGTTGCAGTTTGCAGGTTGTCGCGGGCGTAGAACTCCTCTCGCAGAGTGCGATTTGACCTTTCGATGCCACCGTTATACTTTGGGCACGCTCGCGGCAAAACGATGAGTGGAAACTGCAATATGCGACAAGCTTCCTCAAAATCACCTCGAAATTCAGAGCCTCCATCCACCTGAACTGACAAAATTTTGAATGGCGCATTTATTATAAATTCCAGCAAGAAACTGCGAGCGTCTGTGCTGGTTGCTGATGTAAAAATACTTATAGACAAATGCTTCGATTTTCGCTCACAAGCGTGGAATTCCTTGATTTCTAATCCATTTTTTATAACCATAATGTGATCTATTTGAACGCGCTCGCCAAGCACCATGTGTTCGTATCGCTTGAAAGTCCAGGGCTGAGCATGTCCATTGAACTTCCGGCTCTTCTTCTTGGGAGGAGCCGATATCGATTTCGTTACCAAGTCGCTATTCAGCAGGATGCTCAAGATGCGTCCGACAGTGCTTTCGCTCATGGTTTGACCATGCTCACGCCTCAAAATCATGGCGATTTTCCGCTTGCCGTAGGTCGGATTCTCTCGGCGAATCTTCAGCACTAATTCTCTCTGATGTTCTCCACAGCAGCGAACATGTGTATGCTTTGGCCGTTTAGAAGATGGCGTCCACGTTCCCTGCAACATGCACGCAAGTGCTTTTTTACGACGGTAATACGTCGCTCGCGACATACCAAGCTCTTTTTGCGCCGCCTTCTCGCCAACGCTCTCTTTCCGGGCTTCCCAGTCTTCGATTAGAGTCCTGGTCTGATTAATAAGATCGCTTTCCTCTGTATACCACCTTCACTTAGCATTTACTGCGGCCATCATGGCATCCTCCAAGGTTTCAAACTGATGGATGATATCTCTGATTTTATTTTTTAGCCAATCCCAAAAATGTTCTATTGGACTCAAATCTGGCGAATATGGAGGCAAGAAAATCACTCTGCATCCAGCCTTCTCTATGATTTTCCTCAGTTTTTCTTTGTTATGGAATTTTGCATTATCTAGAATAACCACTTGTCCAGGT
Source organism: Alphaproteobacteria bacterium (assembly GCA_025998595.1). The sequence goes on from BNWE01000007.1 coordinate 25,713, forward strand.
TTGAGCACGGGCGCAAAACATTTCTCCGCCCAAGTTTCCACTAATATCGCGTCACAGTTGCATTTGAACCCCATCGGCGCTAGTACTTTTCCGCAGTTCCAGCCAGCAATAATATTTTCTCTCGCAAATCTCTTGCCGGAAGTCTCACCGTATACGCGCTCATTACGAGGCGCTCTAGCCATCTCCCTAATCAAACATTCTTCTATGCCGCTTTCGTCAACGTAAACAAGTTCTTCTTTTGGTATCTCTTTGATTTCATTAAGATATTCCTGTCGTTGCTTCTCGTCTCTTTCTTTGTACAGCAATCTTTTTTTTTATATGTGATCCCAAAAAGCTTCAATCTCTGGTGAACCGCAGAAATTACACAACCAAAATGCGCTGCTATTTCATGCAAATATGCGTCCGGATGTTCTTTTATGTATTGAAGTAGAGCATCTTTTGGCAGTTTGCGCGCCTTCCTTTCAGGCTTTTTCGGCTTCAAGCTGCCAGTATTCTTTCTCTGGTTTACCCAACTCCATACCGTCTTTGCGCTTATTTTGAACAATCTCGCAACCTCGGCTTGTGTGTGAAAGCCGTCTATGTATTCCAATACTTTCTTTCTAAATTCTTCTGGATATAACATTTTTACTTCTCCATAATATTAACATATTATACGACAATGTCGTCGTAGATCATAGATGAAGGTGGTATATTATTTGTGCGATTCGGTCTAAGATCACTGTTGTGCAGATTGTGCATATCGGTCTCCTCAAGGTTAAATTAAATACTTCACCTATTCTGGAGACCCTTCACTTTCTTGGCAACTAAAAATATATAGTCGCTTGATTCTTGAGCCGTCTCATATCTGTTTGAACCTTTACACTTCTACAAGAACTTACCTACGGTTGATCTGCAAACAAGCGCCAGAAATCCGATTGTTCCCACGAGTAATCCAACTGGTATTACTCCTACACCACAGCGGAAGGCGGCAACGTTTCCGAGACTGCTGCACATATCGATGGTTGTTCCAATGGCGCCGTGGAATAAATATCCGAAAATCATGATGATCATGTTCGTTAATGCTGTAGCAAGATTGGCAGAACTTTTGTTTACATAGGTGGATGCTTTGTAGATGGCCAGAATCTGATAGGCACAGCATACTCCAACAGTAAAAAATCCAATCGTTAGGCAGAGGCCATTTAGCGCACCTGCAATCAACAAAACGAAAACAAATAACATTACCAATCCCGAAAGCACTATTGTTTTCAGATGATCCTTGAGTTTTTCCGCTATGAAGTTGAGGATTGGAGCTCCAAAACACATGCCAATAAAAATCATTGATGAAATATATGCGGCGACTGATCCGTCCATGTCATAGGTCTGCTTCAAGAATTTTGGCCCCCAGATGTCGGCAAATCCCTCCAGCGGACCAACCATTAATCCAGCGGAAATGCAAACAATGATAACCTTCCAATTGGAAAAGACATCTTTTAGATTGGAAAACATAGAGCTCTTTGCTCTACTTTCTGCTTTTGCTTCTGGAATAATGAAATACGCCACAATTGCCAAAGCAATGCCAACAGAAGCTAACGTAATGATGACGCTTTTGTAGGTGAAAAGCTCGCACATATGTCCCACTGGGGCTCCACCATAAATCGCGCCCAGAAGACCTATGGTCACAGAAAAGCTAAGCATTCTTGTGAAAAGTTTCTCTTCGAAAGCCATTTGTATTATCTTGAACAAACCGAGAATTGCGGCGGAAGACCCTATGCCGGTAACGACTCTACCAATTGTTGGGTAAATCCACTGATCTGCCAAAGCAATCGGCAGCACACCAACTCCCGAAAGCAGAATGCAAATTGGTATAACTTTTTTCGGTCCATACTTATCTATCAAGATTCCCAGAGGAATGTGCATTAGGGAATAACCAATGTAGTAGACGCCGGAAAACTGGCCGAAAAGCAAAGTGTCCATACTGAATTGCTGCATTATATTTTCCAACATAACGCTTGGGATAACTCTCAAAACATACTGATATGCATAAAATATAGACGCAACCAGCCACATTAGCCACGATGTTTTGCGAGAATTAGCCATAAAAAATCCCCATAATCTAATAAAACAACCTGCAGTATAGCATAGCGATCAAATTATAAAAGAGTGGATGTAATTTTTATGCTCATTCACAACTTATTCCACAGCCACCGCTCTTGGAAAAACCAGCGTTTACGACAAGTCGCAGCCTTTTGTTTATGCTGGTGCTTTCTTTCGAATTCCAGTAATCGACATCTTCTTTTTCACCTTCGGCTCTGATGGATATTTCTCCCTGACGCAGATACACAACATCTTTGATCTTTTTCCCATGGGGAGCAACGGCTGCATCGGCGCTCTTTCTGGCGTTTTCAGATGCTTCTTTCATCATTTCCATTTTTACGTTAAGAAAACTTGTTAACTTATAACTATAGTCGCATTTCACAAGTATTCCACTGGCCCCCAAATTTACGAGTCTGGACTTTATCTTTTCTATTTTTTCGAGATCTTTTGTGCGGACATTTATGACATCCTCGGCTTTATAGTACTTTTTCTTGTTTTTTACAGTGATTCCCTCAGATGTTGAAGTGACGTCATCTTCACATTCCGTCGTATTTATGCTGCTGCCTACAATCTCGTCGTTGGTGACGCCGCAAGCTCTCAGGAATTCGATTACCTTGGCACCATCGGCCATGCGCTTTTTGTACAGCTCTTCCAAAACCTCATGGTTGGCTGTGGTGGTAATCAGCGCATCTCCTATGTCTGCTCTGACGACTTTTTCGGAAAGTCCCTTTACTTCCACCAATTCCCGTCCACCAAGGAACTTATTTGATGTAAGACATCCAAACCCAACTAATCCACATGAAACTATCGCCGCACCGATCAGATAAGTGTACTTCATAATATTCACCCTCAAAATATGCAACGATAGTATTGGAATATAACGATGTATGCAAGCATTTTGTAAAAATATATATAAATTTATCGAAGAAAATGATTCTAGAAAACCAATAAAGGATCCACGCAGCAAGCACTAAACTTGACCCACTACTTTTTTGTGGCATATTTCTCTGATATTTCAGAAATTGTATAGCTTCAAATGTCGGATGCGTTGCAAAAGCAAGGAGAGTCTTTCTCTGACAGCATCTAGATTTTTGCTATTCTGGGTTGTTTTTGATCTTTTATGGGGATTATTTTTACGATAGCAATTAGAAAGGGATTGGTTGGTATAACGCCCATTCAGAAACGAAGTGCATCAAGTGGCGAAACAATCCGATTTGCCACAAAGACCTCTCGAGGTGTTTTGAAGTTTAACACTTTCCGTGGTCGATCATTAAGTTTATTTTCAATTTCCCTA
>BNWE01000008.1 GCA_025998595.1 Alphaproteobacteria bacterium
AGCACGTTTGTATGTTCTGTCCACTATGTCTCTTATTTCATCATCGATTATTTTAGCTGTGTCTGCCGATAGCTTCTTGTTGGCTCCTTCCTCACTATAGGAAAGGAATCCCAATTTATCGCTCATTCCCCATTCCTCCACCATCATGCGAGCGATTCTCGTGGCTTGTTCTATGTCAGACGAGGCTCCGGTGGTTATCTTTTCTTTTCCGAATATTAATTCTTCTGCTATTCTTCCGCCGGCAGCTACTGATAAATCAGCCTCGAGCTTCACCTTAGATACGGAAATTCTATCGGTTACCGGTAAGCGCATTACCATACCAAGCGCCAATCCTCTTGGGATAATCGTCGCCTTGTGAATTGGATCAGATTCTGGAATATTAATGGCAACAATGGCGTGACCGGCTTCGTGATACGCCGTGAGTTTCTTTTCATCTTCGGTCATGACCATTGAACGACGTTCTGCGCCCATCATGACTTTATCTTTGGCCTCCTCCAGCTCGCACATATTGACGACCCGTTTTTCTCTTCGAGCAGCCAGCAGTGCGGCCTCGTTCACCAGATTCGCCAGATCTGCACCGGAAAATCCAGGAGTTCCTCGAGCCAAAACCAGGGGGTCGACATCAGCAGCGAGTGGCACTTTCTTCATGTGAACCCGCAGAATTTTCTCGCGGCCGTTTATGTCAGGAGCTGGCACCACCACCTGACGATCGAAGCGCCCTGGCCTTAGTAGAGCCTGATCCAAAACATCAGGCCTATTGGTGGCGGATATTATGATAACGCCGCTATTTTCCTCGAATCCGTCCATTTCCACCAGCAGCTGATTGAGCGTTTGCTCCCTTTCGTCATTTCCACCACCAAAGCCAAAACCGCGGTGACGCCCGACGGCGTCGATTTCGTCTATGAAGATTATGCAAGGAGCGTTTTTCTTTCCCTGCTCGAACATATCACGCACTCTGCTGGCTCCGACTCCAACGAACATTTCGACGAACTCAGAACCAGATATGCTGAAAAAAGGCACGTTGGCTTCTCCGGCAATTGCTCGTGCCAACAGCGTCTTTCCGGTTCCCGGAGGTCCAACAAGCAGTACGCCTCTCGGTATTTTTCCGCCTAATTTTCTGAATTTACCTGGATCCTTGAGAAAATCGACTATTTCTTCCAACTCGAATTTTGCTTCATCTATGCCGGCAACATCGTCGAATGTAACTTTGGCCGATTTTTCGTTCAATAATTTCGCTTTGGACTTCCCAAATCCCATGGCTTTATTGCCTCCGGATTGCAGCTGACGCATAAATAAAAACCATACGCCAACCAAAAGAATCAATGGAAGCAGACCGCTAAAAAGAAAATGCAAAAGCGTGGAATTCTCTTCGGATGGAGCAGATTCTACTAAGACTTTTTTCGCAAGAAGCCTGTCCACCAATCCGTGATCGCCTGGATTGTACGTTGCAAGATGCTTCCCATCGTTGGTGATGTAGTCTATATTGTAACCGTGAATAGTGACAGAATTGATCTTTCCGGCATCTATATCGGATATAAAATCAGAGTATGGCCTATCGATAGAAGGACCGCTTCTTCCAACGTTAAATCCTTGAAATAAGAGATAGAAAAAGCAACTTATCGCAATCCATATGATAATATTCTTATGATTCTTATTCACTAACTACACTCCAATTTATAAAAACACATCAAACAAATTAACTTTCCGAATAAAACGACTGCTAATTCCGATTTTTTTCATTTGGTTATCGCAAAAAATACCGTGCACAAATACGATTGTATTATTTCTGCAAATACAAGGCAATCCCAACGTGACGTTTGGTGGTTGCACCACGGGCGTTTTCTTAGCAGCTTCATTGTATGCGAAATATGCTTGCGATGTTGAAAATGCATCAACATAGTAAACAGGTTCCCCTAGCATGGATGCAGAACAAGCAGATGGGTTAAGCGTCACGCTTATAAGGAAGCGGTTATCGAATACACAGGAATCTAACAGCGACGGATTCCAGATTATCTGCTCGAAGTTTCTATTTTCGCGAAACACATATATGGTATTCTTTTTGATTTTGATTAGACAGCGTCCAATCGTATTGATTTTCTTCGCGAGAATTTTTTCGAGCATTTCTTCGGTTATATTGGTAGTGTATTTTTTTCCGCCGATGTTCCAGACGATTCTTTTGATGATTTCCCGCTGTACAGCTGTTGTTTCGGCCAATAGAGCATTTTGATCTAACGTAGCGTATCCAAAATCCGAAAAAATGCAAGCGTCTTTGTTTTTTAGAAGGGAGACGGCGCTTTTTTCTATTTTATTTCTCATTTCCCTCAAACGAAGCATTTCATTTACGCAATCGAAAAATCTTTCGTCATTGTAGGACATGATCTGTTTGCGATGAAAAACACGCTTAAAAGATTCGTCTTCGTTCATGGGATCGTTTTTCCACAGTATATTCCGGTCAATCAAAAAATTCTCCAGCTGTTTTTTGGTAAATCCCAAAATTGGACGCAGTAGCTTTAGGTCATCTGATACTGATCGCATTCGACTCATTCCGGCCAGTCCAAATTCCGAACTGCCACTTTGCTTTCTCATCTCAAATGTTTCCAACTGATCGTTGAGAGTATGTCCCGTAAGCAGTAATTTTATATCAGATTTTTTGCAGAAGTCCTCGATCAGGCTGTAGCGGGCTTCCCGTGCTAAATTCTCGAGTTCACCATGAGTGGTTGCACCACTGGCATTTTCTCTTGTTGAGGCAGCTTCAGCATTGAAGATAGCGCTCGCATACGTTTCAGAAGATACAGAAAACGGGTCCAGCGTCACGCTGGTGGTTGCACCACTGGCATTTTCTCTTGTTGAGGTAGCTTCAGCGTTGAAGATAGCACTCGTATACGTTTCAGAAGACACAGAAAACGGGTCCAGCGTCACGCTGGATGTTTCGGAAGGTAGCGAAGCATTATAGGATCCAACGTCACGTTGGTTACGTTGGTGGTTCCACTCCAGAATATGATGCTCTAAGCCTATGGATTGACAGAAATCCCGCACAAAAAGCGCTTCCGAAGCGGATTCAGGACGCAGCTTATGATCGACTGTGACACAACTAACGACGAAATTTCTTTTACGCGCCCATGCATGCGCCAGCACCAGAAGCGACATGCTGTCGGATCCCCCGGAAACCGCAACACAAATCTTTCGTGTATCGCGAATACCATAGATCTCAGCTGCTTGGCTTAGGAGTAAGTCCATCTCCACATCCAGCGTGACGCTGGACTCGATTTCTGCTTCGCTATCTGCTTTTGAACAATTCTGAGAAAAAATCACTTTTTTGATACTACTAAATTTCATTGATAAGATACATGAAATCACCTGTTTTTGTCAATCGTACTGTTGATATTTCGATACCTACCAGAGGCATTTAATTCTCCAGAGGAACAGATTTTTCAACTGGGTCCCTACGTCGCTCAGCGTCTCTGGACGACAAAAAACGTTGAAACCGCCGTCATCCAGAGCCCCTCGGGTCGCAGCCACAAAGTTGCGTAAGGATCCAGAAAAAAGAAAATCCAATAAGCACATTTTTCTAAAATTAAATAGCCCCAATAGTCACTTTGGATTGCCAACTCTAATCTGTGGTTCTATTTGCTTTTGTGGGCGAAATTTGTGGCGTATTTTTGCAACACAAAAAATTTATAAATTTTTTATTAAAAATACCTATAAAATTAACTTTTTATTAACTATTTTCAAGTAGGCTGATAATTGATCAATGGGCGCAGCGTATCCATTAGAGTAGCGATATGCTGGACTTTGAGTCTATTGTCTTGCATTTTCGCAAGTTAGTTTTTTCCATTAGTATTTTTTGTATTCAAAGGTTTTTTATTAGAAACGTTTTCGCTACATTATGGAGAAACCAAATGACTTACTCAAAAATAACTTTAAATTCTCTACTGTGCATGATGGCCTTTTATTCTCAATGCCATGGCTCAAACGATCCATTTTCTTCTGATATTTCTGAAAGCCAAAGCCCATCGAATTTGTCAACGCTTATGCATGTATCTAAGCCACATAGAAAAGAAGATAGACAATCTTATGATTTACAACGCGAAAGCCTTTCTGATTTTTCACAAATAGGGACTATCACGAGCCCAGCCAACACAATAGAAAGCGACGATTTTTTTGTCGATGATCGAAGTTCATCGAGCATACCAATATTTACAACTATTCCTTCAGGAACAGATGTAAATGAGAGCAAGCTTTTTGGGGAGTCACGACGGAGAAGCTCATCATGTTTTCCAAGAATAAGAACATCCCCAAGGCCAGTCGATAGCCCAACTTCTCAAGCAGATATCGGTAGTTTTTCAGACCAAGCGCCGACTGTAACACCAAAAGAAGAATCGTCGTCTACCGTCGAATTGCCTTTACCGCCTTCCGTAACCACAAACAGAAACAGTGTTCGCATTACTCCGAAAGCAATGGAAGAGTTTTTAGAGAAAAGACGATCAATTAAAATGGTACATGGGATGCCTAGAAAGGCCTCTGAGCCTCTTGATAGACATGACGAAACTTCAAGTTCTCAGTTCCAAAGCACAAGAAGTAGCATGGTCAATTCTCAGGAAGATATCGACAACCATCCAGCACGTAGGTCGTCTTTTTCTTCTCTACAGCATTCGCTATCATACCCTACACAGTATATGCCTATACCCCCATATCCTTCTCAGTTTCTGCCACCTTATACTTCTCAGTATGTGCCGCAATATTCTACACAGTATATGCCCATGACCCCCTATCCTGCTCAGTTTCTGCCGCCTTATACTTCTCAGTATGTGCCGATTCCTCCTACTCCACGATGTAGTCAGAGCAGCAACGGTTTACCTATGAAATATGGTGGAAATTCACCGGATCAATCGGCAGGAGTACTATCACAACCACTTTTATCCGAAACGATGAATCCATTTGAACTGATGGATGGATGTCAAAATAGTCAGAACAACAATGGTTCATCTATGATATCTGGTGAAAATTCATCAGGCCAATCGTCTGGAGTACTATCACAATCACTTTTATCCGGAACATTGCCGTTACGTTCTTCACGGAGTAGTATATTCAAGCCACTCGATACCAGAAATAGCACGGTTACTCCTACAAACCATACCGAATATCTTTCGGAGGAAAATGAACTACAAGATGAACTGCTAGCAACCACTCAGCAGCAACCTCATTATAGTCGAACTACTTCCATCAGTTTACGACAAACAATGCCTATAAGTCCAATCAATAGCCAGTGCGATCTTTCCCAGGAGAATCACGTGGCATCTTCAAGACATGGCATTGAATCCTCCCCTAAATCGCCTAGCACTCATATTTATGCTAATAGTAGCCCTGAATTTGGAGATCATAATGGCAACAATATAATTAAATGGCCACGCGCTCATATTTACGCTAATAGTAGCCCTGAATTTGGAGATCATAATGGCAGCAATACAATCTTTTGCGATCCTCCGAGAGTTGGGGAAGGTGAAGACTTTGATACGATTGACCCGCTTACGGTAACTCACAAAGAATTGACGCGAACACACTCAACCAACAACAAACGTTTTGCAGATGAGAGAGTAGGCGGTGGCAGTTTGCTCAAAGAATCAACTGTAAAACTAGAAACTGTTGTAGGCTTGCAGTCGACGAACTGTAGTAGCGATAATAATTCGCTATACTCTAAAAATCACGACAATTACAAGGTTGTCTTGTCCGTTGATGGAGGAGGCGTTCGTGGAATAATGCCAGCCATGATTCTGAAAAACGTACATGACAAACTTGGAGAAAACTTTAAGTTCGATCTTATGGGCGGAACTTCCGTTGGAGCCCTTGTGGTAACAGCTTTCGCATTGGGAAAAATCGATCGCTTCATCAACGATTATAATGCTGTTGCCAAGAAAATTTTTACAAGAAATTGGAGTAGATGTAATCCGCTTAACTGGTTTAGTATCACTAGAGGTCTTTTGGGGACGTCGTATAGATCCGACAGCAAAGAACAAGCAATAAGAGATTTTGTAGAACAGAAAGAAGAAGATGCCTACAGCTTTGACGCCATTAAAACAAGGATGATGTTTCCGTTCTATTTGCAGCAGAACGGCACTGTTGCTTACTACAGGAATTTCGATGAAATATCAAATCCAAACAAACATAAATACAGCCTAATAAACTCTCTAATGTCTACAACTGCTGCTCCTACTTTTTTTAATCCACACGTGTTCAATGGGCTTGACGGTTGCAGATATGAAGGAATAGATGGAGGCGTATTTGCCAACAATCCTGCGTTTGTTTCATATAATGAAGCTAGACAGCTTTTTTCCAAGAGTCGAATAATTCTGCTTTCACTTGGAACCGGAGATCACCATTATATGGATCCAAATCTTGCTTCGACAGACAGAGGCAATTTGTTTTGGGCTAAAAAGTATCCTACGATAACAAATGCTGCTATGGCTTCGCATACGCACGAATCTTTAACACAAAAAGCAATCGATGGTAAATTGGATTATTATAGAATCAATCCGCATTTACTGCCGCACCTTTGCAACTCAATGGATGATACAAGTCCAACTTACATTAGTACACTTAAAGCATATGTCAACAGAGCCATTGCACATAGTAAGGATTTACATAATTTCGTGGAAAAGGTCAGAGAAGTAAAAAATATTGAATCCTGATCATAGTATTCAAGTTGAGTAGCAAACTATAGTATGGATACTAAAAATTGCATGTTTTACTAGCTATGAAATATTCCGGAGCTGACTTATTTAGCCAGCTCCGTTTGCTTTTGCCTGGTGCATCAATGTTTTTAATGTTGCATTTGGAGCCGATAATAATGAAACGCATACATTGCAAGTATCGAATGACAAAAAACGACAGAGGAAGGCCACGCAATAGGTCTAATATTTGTGTTTTTGCCCCATAAGGTCATTGATAAGCTTAAGCAATATTTGCCTGTCTTCAGCGCTTATCGAAGACACATCCATTGTGAAAGATTGGTAGTCTTTTGTTATAATTCTTATGTTTTTTTTGAGGTTTTGCACACATATTATGTTGTCTAATGATGCAATTTTTCTAGTTGATTTTTTTTCGTTAAAAAGAACCTCTAGACATTCGCTATTTATTTTTATTACTGTTTTTTTAGAAAACATCTGTCGCAAAATAAAATATATTTCACTTATGCAGTATACAACCAACATCAGAAAAAGAAAAGTGGGCTTTCTTCCACGGAAATGATTTTCTGTTGTGTTTGTATTGTAAATAGCATGTAAGCAAAACAGCCTGGGATCAGTGATAAGAAAGCATACATTACGAGCTTAAAAAATATTTTTTTCTTATCTGCGAAAAAATTCAGATAACTATCATGCCATTTGTTTTTTCCTTCGTTTCTTCTGAAGTCATTAATTACTTTTTCTGCATTTGATTTTGAGAATTCCTTATGCTTGTCATTATGATTTGATGGCGCAACATTTTTTCTATTGTTCACACAAATGTCATTAAGTGCTTTTATTGCTTTATAGGCCTCTTTCTTGCTCATTGAGCCCCATTTTATGTCTATATGTTTATATCCATATTTATTATCATTTGTTAGTATTGTAATTCCTGCTGTTTGTCTAATACCATATAGAATGAAAATTCTTGAAAGCAATGAAGAGTTTTTTATTGTGGAAACTATGGCGACTAAAACGTTTTTATCTATTTCTTCCATTTTAATGAAAAATCTAGAGCTTCTAAATCTTATTTTTTTATCACCGATTTCCAATGCAGGACTCGCGAAAATAGTTAATCCAGCAAATAAAAATAACAGCCCTCCGCAAAAAATTAGAGCACATTCCAATTCACTAGAGTTGCGATTGGCTAAAGATGGGAGGAATGCGCCGATTCCAATGATCACGCAACAAATCTGGAGCCATAGGGTGTAATAAAAACGAATCGGTTCAGAAACATCATCTGCTTTTGATCTTCTATTCATACAATCTCCGTCGCAACATGTTTAACTATCAGTTTTGTAAATTTAATACAAAAGCCACATCTCTACAATTTGCACTAATCGTGTGGCAAAAGGATCACTAGGTCGTTTTCGTGGGTCATGCCAAGTAGATTTCTCGCCTGTTCCTCAAGAAGATCCAGATCCAAGTTGTCGTCACGTATGAGTCTTATTTTGTTTTCCAAAAAGGCATTTTCTTCTTTTAGGGATAATAACTCGTGTTCGAGCCTATCCATTTCCCGACTGAGCTTTTCATGTGATACAGCGCCTCGCGCTCCACTAACCATGTGAAACAAAAAATATCCCACAATGCATATCCAAATGGCGTTGGAGGCGACGGACTTTAGGTTTCTATTCAGAGTAGGGGAAAACATCAGCAGGACATATCCAAATAACAGAAGCTTTTCGATAGTTCGTCGAAGCGCTTCATGGAGACCAGAAAATCCTTCATGAGGCGCAGTGGAATCATGTTCGGCCCATCAGAGTATGAATTGGCGGGATCGTAGTGGGTTTCAGTAAATATACCGGCGACACCAACGGAAAGAGCCGCTCTCGTCAGGAGCTCGATATGATCGCGATTTCCTCCGGTAGCCGTCCCCAATCCTCCCGGCTCCTGAACCGAATGAGTGGCGTCGAATATTACCGGATAGCCGAAATCTCCCATGATCTTCAGCGATCTCATGTCTGAAATCAGTTTATTATAGCCGAAGCAGGCGCCTCGCTCACAGAGCATAACGTTTTCATTTCCGAATTGCGTGATTTTCTGGTAGACGTTTTTCATATCCCACGGAGCTAGGAACTGTCCCTTTTTGATATTTATCGCTTTTCCGGTTTTTGCGGCGGCGATCAGCAGCTCCGTCTGGCGGCACAAAAAAGCCGGAATTTGGAGAACGTCAACGACAGATGCAACAATCTCGCACTGATATGGCTCGTGAACGTCGGTAATTACCGGACATTCGTATGTTTTTTTGATCTCATCGAATATTTTCAGCGCATTATCCAGATCCACGCCTCTTTTTGCATCGATGCTTGTTCTATTGGCCTTATCAAACGATGCTTTGAATATGTATGGAATCCCCAGATCTGTTGTTATTTTCACCATGTGATCGGCAATTCTTAGAGCGCAATCGCGATTTTCAAGAGCACAGGGACCGGCGATGAGAACCATCGGACTAGCATTGGAGACGCAAACACTCCCTATTTTTACGGTTTTTGCTTCGATCATTTATCAGAACTCCATTCTCTTTAGGCTTATCTATTTCGCCTTGCTCCTGCTGGTGATCTTCTATGTGCTCCAGTTGCTGGTTTACCATTGTTATTTCCACTCGATTGAGCATCCTCAGCAGCGTTTGGATTGTCGTTGGCTGGTTGAGTGTGTGGTGTGCTGTTCGGGTTATCGTTAGCAGGTTGAGCAGCATCTGCGCCTTCTGAATTACCGGCCGTATTGCTTGAATCGCTCGTTGTCTCCGGCGTCGTATTCCCTGCAGGTTTTGGAGCGGTATCGTTGGATACGGGAGCATTAGCATCTGCGGCGGCTCTGTCTATCAGTGATCCCTGCGACTGCTGATGTTTGTAAAGCTTTGCCAACACAAGGCAATTTACTATAAATATCGTCATCAGGATCGCCGTAGTGCGAGTCAATAGGTTAGCCTGTCCGCGTACAGAAAACATTCCGCTGCCAGCTCCACCTCCCCCACTTGATCCAAGAGCTCCATCAGAATCGTGTTTCTGGAGCAAAATAAGCCCTATAATTGAAATAGTAAGAACAAAATGAATGGCCAATAAAAAAGATTGCATGATAAAAGTTACTCCAAAATATAAAGGATAGATCAGTCGAAAACAATCGCTTCAGCGGGACAAGAGGCAGCGCAACAGCCACATCCAAGGCACTTATCCTCATCTATAACGATAACGCCGTCTTTTTCTGAAATAGCATCCACAGGGCAAATCCCCATGCAGGAACGACATTTCTTGCATTTCTCGACGATAATTTTCACGAAAATCTCCCAATAAACCAAAACGTCGATGGAATCCTACACCTTTATCTCGAAAATTTCAATTGTTTTGTTGGAGAGCATCAATTTATGCCGGAGATTTTTTCTGGATACGATATCAGATGCTTTTTGTGCTCCAATTTCCGAATGTTAAGCACAATTTCAATAGACCTGTCGCATAACCTTCCTCTGTTGGGCCTTTTTATCGTCGTTCCGGTACTCGGATCCTCACGTACATCAAGTACGCTGCGGTCTTGCGTTGTAAAAGTTCAATACAGATGAGACGGAATATGTCTCCCATAGGTTGAATTAATATACTGCATCGGCGTCATCCAACGGTCGTTTCATAAAATTTTAAAGATATGTTTGTTTGATATTTGAGCGATTTCAAGCGTTAGTACCTCACACTGTTGGTTTGTAGCACATAAGAATGCACCAAAAAGTAGTATAAAAAACGATCAATTGTGGTGTTTTCTACACCGCAACGAGCTTTGAGTCTTATAATATATCAAGTGAGTTGCCTAAAATATCAACTAAATATTTCTCTAAAATTTTATGAAACGACCGTGGGCGCCATCCATTTCAAGCTATACAGAACACTTTGACAATAGATCGTACAAGTTAATTTTGCACAAGGCCTTACTCCCAGAGTCATGTGATGATAACCTTTCTTGGCCATGTTAATCTCTCTTTTGAAATACAAACTAAATTCGAGATTAACTTCTTCACGTGACTTCCTTAAAGGCTATTTTTATGCAGCTTGCAAAAAATCCTCACTTTTTAGGCCGTAAAATGATGCACTAGTATCTTCACTCCTGAAGGGACGTCGTGCTATATTCTGTACGAGATTTCTAATTAACTGTTTTATGGAATTTATCTATGGAAGAAGATAGTTTGTTTTATTGCACATCAAAGGATACGACTCCGATGATGACTCAGTATCTTACCACAAAGACTCAGTATCCCGGATGTCTACTGCTGTTTCGCATGGGTGATTTTTACGAAATGTTTTTCGATGATGCCAAAGTTGCATCTTCTGTGCTGAACATAGCGCTAACAAGTCGCGGGAAGCATCTGGAGAACGATATTCCCATGTGCGGTGTGCCGGTTGCAGCTCTGGACAACTACATGGAGCGTCTTGTTAAATACGGCTATAAAGTGGCCATCTGCGATCAGATGGAGGATCCCAAAGAAGCGAAGAAACGCGGCGGCTATAAGGCAATTGTAAAGAGGGAAGTAACTAGAATCGTCACGGCTGGTACTTTGATCGAAGACAATCTGCTCAGTTCCAGGAAAAACAATTTTCTCATGGCTATTGTGCCGGACATGAACAAAAAAACCTCGAAGGCCAAGACAATTAGCTTCGCCGCCATCGACATATCGACCGGAGATTTCATCGTAAATACTCTTTTGGATAACGAATTTAATATGGCGATGGAGGTGTATCAGCCTCGGGAACTGCTGGTTCCGTCTTGCCACGAACGATCTGAATTCTCAAAGTATCTGGCTACTATTACGGACGCTGGCATTACGTATTTGCCTGATTCGAAGTTCAATCCTATCGTGGAAAAAGACAGGCTAGAGAAGTATTTTAAGGTAAAAACGCTGGACAGCTTCGGCATCAGCATGCCCAACGAACTGGCCGCCTGCGGATCCATACTGGAATATCTGCTGATAACCCAGCGCGATAATTTTTCGAGTATGCCGACTCCGAAAAAAACGATATTCAGCAATTATCTGGTGCTGGATCCGTCCACCAGCAAGAGTCTGGAGATAACTACCTCAACGCGTGGAGAATACAACTACTGTCTTCTGGGAGCACTCGACAAGACGTCTACGCCGTTTGGAGCGAGAACGCTGGCCTCTCGGGTTTCCATGCCAATTATTAATCGGGAACAACTCCAGAAACGATTGGATTGTGTGGAGTTCTTTCGGAAAAACGAAAAGATAATGAGACTAATCAGGGAACACCTCAGCTGCTGTCCGGATTTCGAACGCGCCATCAATCGCATAAGATTCAATAAGTTTTCTCCGCGAGATGTGGGAGACGTCCGGGAATCTCTGCGTGTGCTTGATAGAATCCAACGTGACGTTGGATCCACCAGCGTGATGCTGGATCCGCTTTCTGTATCTTCCGAAACGTATGCGAGTACAATCTCAAATGTTGAAACTGTTTCAGTGAGTGATAAAACGCATGTGCTGCAAATACCATCAGAGGGGGAATATACATTTGAAGATCTCGCTGATTTTTCCACTTTGTTGAAACTTCTGGAAATAGCTCTCATCGAGAAATTGCCAGCCAATAACAAAGACGGAGGAATCATCGCCGAGGGCTATTCGGAAAAACTCGATAAGCTAAAGTACACTAAAAATCACAGCGAAGATCTAATCGCCAATCTACAGGCAAGATATGCGTCGGAAACCGGTATTACCACTCTAAAAATAAGAAATAATGCGATTATCGGATGGTATGTGGAAGTTCCACTGTCCCAGAAAAACAAAGTCAGCAGCATGTTTCTCCACAAGCAGACGTTGGTCAATGGAGTCCGCTACACAACTGAAGAATTGGCGTCACTGCAGACGAAACTAACGGAAGTTTTCGATGAATGGAGCAATCTGGAGCAGGAGATTTACGCGAAGATCGTTGGCGAAATCGTCAATCACTATGAAAAGATTTCCTACGCCATAAAATTGCTGTCCTACATTGATGTGTACACAAATTTCGCACACATATCACTCGAAAGAAATTACGTGCGCCCGGAAATAAGCGACGGCGTAATTCTCGAGATCGAAAACGGTCGGCATCCTGTTTTGGAAATACACACGAAGGATTTTACCGACAACGACTGCGATCTGAGTGAAAATAATCGCATCAGCCTATTGACCGGTCCAAATATGTCCGGAAAAAGTACGTATCTTCGCCAAAACGCCCTCATTGTGCTCATGGCGCAGATCGGATGCTATGTGCCGGCCAAAAAAGCCACCATTGGAATTGTCGATCGATTATTCTCGCGTATTGGAGCCTCCGACGACATCGCTCGAGGTCGTTCTACATTTATGGTGGAAATGATCGAAACCGCCACCATATTGAATCAAGCGACGGAGCGATCGTTTGTTATCCTGGACGAAGTTGGACGCGGAACTTCCACCTACGACGGACTTTCCATTGCCTGGGCAGTAATAGAGAACCTGTACCACACCAATAAATGCAGAGTGCTGTTCGCCACCCACTACCGCGAACTTACGGTTTTGCAAAATACACTAGCCAATATCAGATGCAAAACGCTGAAAGTCCAGGAATGGAACGGCGACGTCATCTTCTATCACAAAATAATCGATGGCATTGCGGATAAATCCTACGGAATTCATGTTGCTAGCATTGCCGGAGTTCCCAAGAGCGTCGTGAAAAGAGCGACGGAACTGCTCAAGGACTTCGAGGGACGAATAAAAGAAGATAACGATAAAGCAACCGATCTGGACGCCTATTGCCAGCCATGCGAACAAATGGAGCTCACATATTCACCAACACCGGATCAAGTCGTAATCAAGCGCCTCCGGGATATCAATCTGGACAATATGACTCCCAAAAATGCGCTCAGTGTGCTGTATGAATTGAAGGAGATGGAGTAAGCGGTGGACTGCTGCAAACCAAGGAGATAGTAGTTTTGCAGCAGTGCTTTATTAATATAAATTTTCTAGAACATTTGCCGGCACCAGATAGCCGCTATGCCCTGTCTTGTAAGCAATTCTGGACAAAAAATCAAAAAAAGGTTTCCCGGTAACTGAACGTTCCCGAATCGCTCTATAAATAGAGTTATTCATGACGCCACCTGTTTTGATCAGAGCCTCCAATGAATGTAGCAAGTCGCTGCTTTCGCATATTGCTGCGACGCTTACAAACGCGTCATTAATGGCGCTACTGTGAAATGCAGCATCAGATGTACGTTTCAATCTCTCTGACAATTCTGAAATGTAGTTATATTTTCCTGTTGTTGCCGCATTTACCACAGATTCTCTTAGAACTTCTTTAGTAAAAACAGTGGTGTCAAAAACGGTTTCCAATATTAAATCCTTATACTTGGATGCGGCAGGCAATAGAGCATTCAAGGTGGGGATATCGGCTATAGAGATGTATTTATGAAGTAAGCTTTTTTTTATACCGCCCAAGACGAGAATTTTTGCATTCCATGCGTCCAGCCATGCACCTAGCGACTCTTTGGCAAAACAAAACCCATGTCCCCAGACGGTTTTGAAAGTAAAACAATTACATTTATGGCGCGATACATTTTCACAATTACACTCGCAGCCGCAAATTTGAGCTGCCACATTGTTTGCGCTGTTTTGAGTGGAACAACTGCTGTCTTTTGCTACTTTATCCTTCACCAAGTGCAATATATTTTTAGTCAAACGACATACATCCAATGTGTCTTGAGTGTTGGATTCTTCTAAAAAATCATCTAGTCTTGCAAAGAAGTCATCTGGCGTTACTGAACGATCATCTGATGTTACAGGATAAACATCTGGCGTTGCCAAATGAGCAATTGGCACTGCATTGATTTTAGGGTTTCCAGAAAACATTCTTCCATAACAAGTACCAAATGTGTTCTGAGTGTGTGAAAAATTTACAGGAGGCATTGGTAAACAAGCATTTGGTTTTGCTGTGCTTTGAAAGTTTCCAGAAAACATTCTTCCATAACAAGTACCAAATGTGTTCTGAGTGTGTGAAAAATTTACAGGAGGCATTGGTAAACAAGCATTTGGTTTTGCTGTGCTTTGAAAGTTTCCAGGAAACATCATCCCAGAACAAGTACACGATGTGTTCTGAGTGTTCGGAAAATTTACAGGAGGCATTGGTAAACAAGCATTTGGTTTTGCTGTGCTTTGAAAGTTTCCAGGAAACATCATCCCAGAACAAGTACACGATGTGTTCTGAGTGTTCGGAAAATTTACAGGAGGCGTTGGTAAACAAGCATTTGGTTTTGCTGTGCTTTGAAAGTTTCCAGGAAACATCATCCCAGGACAAGTACCCGATGTGTTCTGAGTGTTTTGAAGAGTTACAGAAAGCGTTGCTAAATGAGCATTTGGCTTTACTGTGCTTTGAAAGTTTTCAGGAAACATCATCCCAGAACAAGTATCCAAGAGTGCAGCTGATACCATTATCATTGCACAAGCGCTACAGATTATGTTTTTCATTTTCTTCTCCCATATTATATAAAAACACATTATAATTATACAATAAAAAGAATCGGAAGTCAAGAGAATTTTGTGAAAATTTTAAGAATATTGCGTCCTAGAAAAATCTACATATCATAAGAATGCTCTCTATGAACAAAAAGAGATAGCATATAGCTGTAAACCAGATGGTTTGCAGTAGCATCGTTATAAACACAAATGCTATTCTGCCTTTTTTTATAATTATGTGCATGACTTTTAGTAACGCATCAATTTGCGCTTCACTCTTGAATGGATGTCTCTGAGTATCACCTTTACTTTTGTTTGAGGCATCTTGGGCGTTGGAGATAGTGCTCACACACGTTTCGGATGAAGCGCTAAGCGAAGCCAGTTTTAAGCATGGAACTGCAAACACGTAATGCACCATAATTTTTTTGACTTTTGATGGGATTATTGATAGTATCCACTTATAAATATGGAATCATACAATTGATGCTTACTTCAATATGCGCGAATATTTCCGAATGAGATGAGAATTGAGAAAGATACATGGAACATAAAGCAATAGATTGCTCACTGAAAAGCATACTGAATGTAACCATTCCAATGGTGCTTTCCGTCATGTCTGTGAATCTGATGTACGTCATGGATAAAGTCATGCTGGCTGGATATTCCATCGATGCAATGAATGCTGTGGCGCTATCGTCTAGTTTCGTTATGATTTTTACGTATACATTTATTGGAATGTCTGATACGGCCGAGATATTTGTTGGCCAATATAATGGCGCCAAGAATTATGAACAATTGGCGTCGCCAGCGTGGCAGATGATATATTTATCGCTGCTGTCCAATATAATTTTTGTGCCCATCGCATATTTCTCCGATCATATAAATACGCTACCTCCTTATTATTTTAAGGAAGGTATCGAGTACCAGAAAATATTGATGTATTTCGGAATGATACCGGCCGCTAAAGTGGCGTTATCGGCGTTCTTCGTGGGACAAGGGAAAACCAAAATCATATCCATTTCGGTGGCAATTGGAACATTAACGAACTTTGCGCTCGATTATTTTCTCATCTACGGAGTTGGAAACGTCATTCCTGCCATGGGTGGCAGGGGAGCCGCCATTGCAACGGTTATCGCAGAGCTACTGCAGGTGATTATTTTGGCGTCGCTATTCTTTGGGAAAAACAATAGAGAGATCTATAAGACACTGGAAAACTGCAAATTCAATTGGAAATTATTCCTGAGCTGTCTAAAAATTGGCACTCCAATGGCGTTGGGAAATTCTTTAGCGTTGGTAGCATGGTATATACTGCAAACCATAATGAGTTACGTGTCGAAGGATGTGGCAACGATATATAACATTGGGCTAAACGTCTACATATTCTTCATCTTTGTTGGAGAAGGAATAAACAAAGCGACGGCTACCATTTGTTCCAACATGATAGGACGCGGAGATCTGGAATCCATAGAAAAAACCCGCAAGATTTTCGTTGCCATATCTTTGTTTTTTGGATTTCTGGTAGCCATACCTCTGGTGTGTTTTCCAGAATGGGTTATGATAGCACTTGACATGCTACCGGACAATGTTTCCATGCTATATTCTGATATAAAAACGGTATTTTACCTGGTGACGGTGGCCGTTGTTCTGGAGACGATCATGCTTTCTACTTGGGGAATCCTAATGGCAGGCGGTGACACAAAATACACAACTATTGTTTATCAGGTGTGTTTGTGGACGCTTATTATTCTTCCAACTATTGTACTTTATTGTTTTCATGCTCTGAATTCTGTTCCGGTGGTTTATGGATTTATGGTAGCATGGCTAATTGCCACTCAGTTTTTCATATACCAAAGATACAAAAGCTTGAAATGGTACAACAAATTGGTATAGTTCCTGGTTATAAGGATCAAAAAACGGTCTATGCAACAAGTCTAATCATCTCAGCTCTGGTTTTTTTCTGCTTCTTCTTTGCCAGCCACTTTTCCCAAAACCGCCGGAAGTTCTATTCCCGCCTGAGCTGCAAGTTCATGCATGGCCGGAAGAGACTTTATCAGATCTTTCATGAAGTTGGCCGTGGTACTTCCTCCACTGGAGCCAGCTCCTCCGTCCCAAACCGTAATCTTATCGAATTTGATATTTTTGATGGCTTCCACCTGTTTTCCAACGATATCTTCGATTTTCTCGATCATCAGCAGGCTGGTGGCGATTTCAGGTCTCGAATCGCATACAGATAACAACTGCTGATATCCCAGCGCTTTTGCCTCCAGAACCGCTCTAACGCCTTCCGCTTCCGCAAAATACTTGAGCTTGATGGCGTCAGCATCTCCGGACGCAACTCTTCGAAGCTGTTCCGCTTTGGCGTCGGCCATAACCTGCATTTTCAGTTTCTCGACTTCCTGACGAGCGAGCTCTTCCTTCTTTAATTTCGCTTCTTCTTTTTCCTTCTGCGCCACCAGAACATCACGCTCTGCGTTTGCCTTCGCGACCTCTCCCAATTTCAGCGCCGACGCCTGTTTTACCGCCAGATCCGCATTGTATTGGGCGATACTTGCTTTGGCGGAGTTTTCTCCTTCGATGGATTGTGCTTCAAAAGTCGCAACGTTCACCCTCTGGCTTTTTTGGGCTTCCGCCTGCTTTATGACCAAATCCGCATTATGTTGAGCGACGCTGGCCTTGGCGGAGTTCTCACCTTCGATGGACTTGGCCTCAAGAGCGGCCATCTCTACTCTCTGGTTTTTTTGTGCCTCTGTTTGCTTTATGACCAGGTCTGCATTGTGCTGGGCAACACTGGCTTTTGCGGCGTTTTCTCCCTCGATGGATTTCGCCTCAAGTACAGCCACTTCGATTCTTTTGCTTCGGGAAGCTTCCGCCTCTCCAACTATACCGATTTTCTCCTGATGAGCCACCTCCACCTTTGCCTGGTTTATGGCTTCGGCGGCGGCTTTCTTTCCTATGGCATCAATATAGCCGGATTCATCGGTAATATCCCGGATGTTTACGTTAATGACCTCCAGTCCGATTTTGTTCAGCTCTATGTTTACGTTGGCGTTTATCTGCTCCAGGAACTTCTCGCGATCCTGGTTTATTTCTTCAATCGACAGAGTGGCTATCACCAAACGCAATTGGCCGAGGATAATGTCATTGGCCTGCGTGATGATTTCGGATCTCGAGAGCTCCAGCAGTCTCTCGGCGGCGTTTTGCATTAGCAGTTGATTAGTGGAAATACCAAACGTGAACGTAGCCGGCACATTGACTCGTATGTTTTTCTTGGAAAGCGCTCCTTTGAGATCGATTTCCGTAGTCATTGGTTCCAGCAGAAGAAACTGATATCCCTGCACCAGCGGATAAATTAAAGTACCTCCACCATGAATGCATTTCGCAGATTTTTCCCCCGCCACATTACCGTAAACCACCAA
Organism: Alphaproteobacteria bacterium; assembly: GCA_025998595.1. Next base: position 18,588 of record BNWE01000008.1, read on the forward strand.
AATTTTATTGGAGGGACATCTTTTGTATTGTTTCGTAACGAACATCAATACGCTGAACACGATCAGTGCCGGAATAATGACTATCCAAGGTAATCCCATTAGTCCAACTGATATTGCTTCTGTTTCCATTTTTTATCTCCTATGAATTCAACAACTTATCTATGTAAATCACACTATTTTCCACCGCAACGACTCTTACTTGTTCGAAGGCTTTTATCTCTTCCGAAGACCTGCTGACGGCATCGACGACTGATAGCTTGCCGTCCAATTCCATTTGTATCTGGCCAACTCCGCTGGGAGAAAAGCGCGTATAGGCTTTGCCAACTCTGTCCACGGACTTATTCAGATCGCTCTCCCGAACCTTATTTAGCTTCTTTACCTGAGACATCAACCACACGGACAAAGCCATAAATGCAGCGCCGGCGGTAATCGCAATCATGAACGATAGCCATGTGCTCAAATGCCATTCGCGTACTCCCGTCAAGCCAATCCAGCCAAAGCCCATCAGGAACGCTAAAATCGATTGCAGTGACAGGAATGTGAAATAATTACTGTGCTGGGCAGTGTCTCCCACATCATCGCCGACATCTCCCGTAGCATCAGAATCAAAGTCAAGAAACGAAAAGACGAAGAGCTTCAAAACAAAGAAAACCGTTGAACTCAGAGCAATGATAAAATAAAACCTGGCGGTGTTATCTGCATTGAAAAAATCTAACATGCGACTTCTACTCCTACTAGATCGCAGGATACACGATAACACCGCTCTCTTCAAGTGATTGGCTTATATCATCGGTGTGGTTCCCATATTCTTTAGATCTTGCTGATCTAGTGACCACAATGCGTTAAACATATAAGTATTCCAACTATATGGATCACTGCGGAACTTTAAGAGAAGCCTTTGTAGTAGTTGGTCATCATACCCAAAGAAGTGGTTTCGCAGAGATGCATACCAAAATGTTAAATCGGCAACAAATGCAGTATTTTCACGAAATTGTTCAGGACAAGGTTCAAGATGTACGTCTGCATCTTTGAAAAATTTAGAAGCAATATTCAGTATTTTTGTTTTCTGTTCGTTGCCAATTTCTTTTCTGGCGATGCTAAGATTGCGCACGCATGCATGCCGAAGTCCTATCCTACCAACAACGTCTAATGAATCGGAAATTGCTCCTTTAAGATTGCCATACTCATTAAAAAACGCCATTGAAACCCTAGCGGCGGTGTTGACATCAGATAAAATTAGAGAATTGACGCGAGCAAATATGACGTCAGATCGTATGGCATTATCGTGTGTGCCTGCCATTAATGCATCCCAGTTGCCATCGTCGTTAATTAACTTAGACAAAACGGCTGCGCTGCCAACAAAGTCGAGATTTTTACTCATGGCCCTTCCCAAATATTGTCTAACGAGAACCCTTTGTCTTTTGCTCTTTAAATGCGACATGTCCTCAGTATCGTCAATGTAATCAAGAGAGAGGAATCTGGAAAGAACTGCTATTAGAGCATTATTAAGTGGAATTGTCATTGTGGCATCGTTGTCAAGGCAGATAACCTCCCCATCGCTAGTGGTTGTCAAATGGTGCAATGATTCTCCCAGCAAAAACCTCGCTTTCGATCTTGTGTAAAGTGGCAAACATTTTGCTAGCGCAGATTCATCGCCGCTTGCTTTGATGAGTTGAAAAAGAACATGAGCCGCATCGAGACATCTATGTAGATTGCCCAGGGCAACTCCCAGCATAAAAGTCACGGTTGCGGACCATTTTGTAATCTCGGGTTCGCGTTCCCCCACCGCAATCTCTTGATTGTATGCATCTATCAATCGTCCAAGAACGTTGACGGCTGCAGCATCTTTGCGTAAATTAACTAAGGCAATTCCACGCTTGTTAATAGTATCATTAAAATTAGGCTCGAAACCTGTATTTCCATTACTATGTTTAGGTAATGCAAATGCCAATGGACCATTTTCACCATTGTCGTCAATGAATTGCGCAAAAACCGCCGCCGCAGCAGCAAATTTACGTCGACAAAATAGAGAAATCCCGCGGACATAAGCCATTAAGCTCATCTGTCTCGGCGTCAATATTAGCGCCTCACTACTAAAGGTACCATTATCATCAATAATTTTAGAAGTAATTTTTTCTACTCTATTGTATTTATTTAAAGCGAATCTATTGTACGTGTTAATATCTGACTTGTTGGCCTCAAATAAAACGAGCGCGCGATGATACGGAATAAAAATTTGATATTCTGGAGGTATTTGTAACCCTAATGGCGTGTAGTTACCTTCATCATTAACAAGCGTGGACAAAAATTCGTCCACTTTTCTCAAAGATCTATTAAAACAATGCCGCGTAACGATTCCACATTGAAGTATTTCCATTGGAGTTAAAATTCGATCATCTTTGCTGAACCTATTTAAATATATTCCACTTTTTGCTCTGAGTTTTCTCTCAAAGTTTTTGCAACGAGCGCGATATAATCTATATTCTTTTGCCGTGTGGCTAATAAAATTATGTTGCCAAAAATCGCACATAACTCTCTGATCATTATCATTCAATTTTTCTGTATGTCTAGTATCCATAATGCAGCGACCAATTTTGTGGAATCTATAAATGCCATCGTAGGACAGGCCAATTTTCCACATAACATCGAAAGAATGTGTAGTGGTATTGAAGCGAGCATCAATATATAAGGCAGCTTGCAAGAGTTCATCTGGTGTAGCTTGTCCGTTAGTGAATCTATATACGACGCTGAAGGCTGGACACTCTTGAAGCTGCGCTAGAGTTGGGGTATCGTTATAATTGCTGACATAATCACTGACAAATCGTTCTGCATTTTTGCTTTTTTCATCAGGACTGCGTTTAGGCATCTTTTTCTGTGTAGCAATAACATAGTAAGGGCGTTTCTCGGGATCGAAGTGAGTCATAATATCCATGGCAGCGTGCAGGAGTTCATTTGGCGTAGCGTGTCCGTTAGTGAATCTACATACGACGCTGAAGTCTGGACACTCCTGAAGCTGCGCTAGAGTTGGGGGATCGTTATAATCGCTGACAAATTGTTCTGTATTTTTGCTTTTTTCAGCTGAATTAGAAACAGCTGGGCTAAAATCAAATTGGAATTCATGATTATCTTCATTTTGCCGTACAACACTTGAAGAAGTGCTGCTAGCGGATTCGTGAGCATCAGCTGCAGATGAATCACCAGAGCGATGAGTATTTTGACGTATCGCACTTGAAGAGGCTCCTGCTGCAAACAAGTCATCGCCGAAAACGCCAAATGGAAATTCATAACCATTTTCGTTTCGGTATGCCGATTCATGTGGAGCATGAGTATGTCTATGGCTAGATGTATGTGAATGCGCCGATGTATGTGAGGCATGTGTATGTGCGTGCAGCGCATGCGAGGCATGTGTATGTGCGTGCGGTGCATGCGAGGCATGTGTATGTGCGTGCGGTGCATGCGAGGCATGTGCATGCGTGTGTGGTGCATGCGAGGCATGTGTATGTGCGTGCAGCGCATGCGAGGCATGTGAATGCGCCGATGTATGCGAGGCATGTGTATGTGCGTGCGGTGCATGCGAGGCATGTGTATGTGTATGTGCGTGCGGTGCATGCGAGGCATGTGTATGTGCGTGCGGTGCACGCGAGGCATGTGTATACGAGTGCGTTGATGTATGCGGGGCATGTGTATGCGAGTGCGCTGATGTATGCGCATGCGTGTGTGGTGCATGGTGATGTGTTGATGTATGTGCACCTTCACCTGGATTTGCAGTATCTCCATGTGCCACATTATCCGGAGGAACTACGTTTTGAATGATGTTATTGTTATCGGAAATAGTTGCTTCCTCTATGGCCAACATCTCATTGAAAAGTAGAAATGAAAAGATCGGCAATATATCTAAAATTTTTCTCATAAAACACTCCATTTATTAAATACAACTTACACATGTCCGAGTCAAAAAAATGTAACATTGTAGTTTCTACATTTACTTGACTATCGACTACCGCTGGCATCCTTATATCATTGGTGTGGTTCCCATGTTCTTTAGTTCCTGCTGATATTCAAGAGGCAATGCGTTAAACATAAGAGTATCCCAACTATAGCGATCTTTGCGGAACTTAGCGAAAAGCCTGTTTAACAGCAAATCACCATACCCACAATAGTGATTTCGCAGAGATGCATACAAAAAAGTTAAGTTGGCACAAAGTCCAATATCCTGAAACCATTGCGGGCAAGTGGTGACGTTAATCTCTTCGCCTTCAAAAAATTTAGAGGCGATATTTAATGCCTTTGTTTTCTGTTCTTCGCCAATCTCTTTTCTAGCTAATTTCATGCCCCACATGCAAAGCCGTCGAAGTTGCATCCTGTTGTCAATACTCAATGAGTCGTAAATATTTCCTTGGAGGTTACCATACTCATTAAAAAAACCCATTGAAACTCTAGCTGCAGTGTTGACATCAGATAACATCAGAGAATTAACGCGACCAAATATAACGTTAGATCGTATAGCATTATCGTGTGTGATAGCCATTAATGCGTCACAGTTGCCATCATCGTTAATTAACTTAGACAAAACAGCTGCGCTGCCAACAAAGTCGAGATTTCTACTCATGGCACTTCCCAAATATTGTCTAACGAGCCCCCTTTGTCTTTTGCTCTTTAAATGCGACATGTCCTCAGTATCGTCAATGTAATCAAGAGAGAGGAATCTGGAGAGAACTGCCATTAGAGCATTATTAAGTGGAATTGTCATTGCGGCATTGTTGTCAAAGTAGGTAACCTCCCCTTCGCTAGTGACTGCCAAATGATGTAACGATTCTCCCAGCAAAAACCTCGCTTTCGATCTTGTGTAAAGTGGCAAACATTTTGCTAGCGCAGATTCATCGCCGCTTGCTTTGATGAGTTGAAAAAGAACATGAGCCGCATCGAGACATCTATGTAGATTGCCCAGAGCGACCCCCATCATAAAAGTCGCGTCCGCGTACCATCTTGTAATCTCGGGTTCGCGTTCCCCCGCCGCAATCTCTTGGTTGTGTGTAGCTATCAATCGTCCAAGAACATTAGCAGCAGCAGCATCTTTGCGTAAATTGACCAAAGCGATTCCACGCTTGTGAACAGCATCACCCCATTTAGGCTTTAAAGCTACATCATAGCGATCACGTTTAGGTAATGCCGTTGCTAACGGACCGTTCTCACCGGTGTCGTCGATGAATAGTGCAAGAACTGGATCAGCCGCAGCGAATTTATGTCGATAAAATAGAGAAATGCCACGAACATAAGCCATCAAGCTCAATTGTCTAGGCGTCAACAGTTGCGCCTCACTACTTAAGGCGCCATTGTCATCGATAATTTTAGAAGCAATCGTTTCCACTCTATGGTATTTATTTAACGCGAATCTATGGTACATATTAATATCTGACTGGTTGGCCTCAAATAAAACGAGAGCGCGATGATACAGAGCGAAAACTCGTAGATTAGGTGGTATTTGTAACCCTAATGGCGTGTAGTTACCTTCATCATTAACAAGCGCGGACAAAAATTCGTCCGCCCTTCTCAAAGATCTACTAGCTCTCCCATTACAACAATGCGCAACGATTCCACATTGAAGTACATCCAGCGGCGTTAAAACTCGATTATCTCTACTGAATCTATTTAAATATATTCCACTTTTCGCTCTAAGTTTGCCCTCAAGGTTGCGGAGTTGAGCCTTGTGTAATCTTGATCTAAGCGCCAAATGAGTGTGCAACTCAAATTCATGGACAATGATTCGATCAGCTTGACTTAAGTTCGTAGTACATTTGTGCATAACGCAGAGGCCTGTTTTATGGAATCGATCAAAGTATTTGTGATCAAAGTATTCGCCGTCTTGCAATCCAAATTTCCATATAACATCGCAAGAGTGTGTCTTGGGATCAAAGTGCCAATTAATATGTGAAGCGGCGGCTATGAGCTCTGCTATTGTAGCCTGTCCCATACTAAACCTACATACAATGCTGAAGGCTTGACACTCCTGAAGTTGCGCCAGAGTAGGAACATAGTTATCATAATCGCTGACAAATCGTGATGCATTTATGCTTCTTTCAGCAGGACTGCGTTCAGGCGCCATCAAAGGAACAGGTTGACCTTCAGCCGGACCATCCACACTTGCAGGAGCGGCCGGCTCTAACAAGTCGCCACTGGAAACGCCAGAAGCATGCTCAGATGAAGGCTTTACAAACGAAGAGGCGATGTCTGCGAACAACTGGTCACTGAAGTCAAACGGAAACTCATAAGCATTTTCGTTACTGTGTGCCGGTGTGTGTGAATGCGCCGATGTATGCGCATGCGTGTGTGCATGCGCTGATGTATGCGGAGCATGTGCATGTGCATGCGCTGATGTATGCGGAGCATGTGCATGCGAATGCGTTGATGTATGCGGAGCATGTGTATGCGAGTGCGCCGATGTATGCGGAGCATGTGTATGCGAATGTGCCGATGTATGCGTGGCATGTGTATGCGAATGTGCCGATGTATGCGAAGCATGTGTATGCGAATGTGCCGATGTATGCGTGGCATTTTGAACGGCATCACCTTCGGATGAGTGATTTTTCGCATCGTTAACCACTTGCGTAGTGCTTTGGCCTTCTTCATTGTTGGCAACGAGCTTGCCCTCTATAGCAAACATTTCATTGCAAAACAAAAGAAAAACAGTGGGCGATAGGGTTAAAAATTTTCTCACAAATACTCCATTTTATTTATATAACACTTCCACATATATACCAAAAACAAATTGAGAATACAAACTTCCTTGCAGATCCAGCAGAAGCATTCTCGACTATAATCGATATATTACTTTGTTATAACATGTTTCTTTTTGTTGTGCACTATAATTTTTGTTGGGGAGCCTTATTTTTTTCGAATTTTAACGAAGTATCAATATATTTCTGTAACAATGGTTAATACATTAAAGGAGATCAAAATGAAACGTTTATTATTGTCAGCAAGTTGTTTTTTGTTCTGTCTATCTTGTTATGGAGAGCCAGAGTATTATGTCAGTGTGAAACGAGATTACAAAAACCTAGAGCAACATATAAATATATCAAGAAAATCACTATCACCGTCTCCGTATAGCTCAAGTTTGTCACCTAATCCATTGTCCGCTTCATCAACAACACCTAGTTCTCCTTCGTCGTCGACACTCAACCAATTGTCACCATCGATGCCTAGCTCGCTGGCATCACAGCCAGCGAGTAGACAAACTTCACTCCCCCCACCATCGCCTTTACCAGCTCCGCGAGCTCTATATCCGTGCTACTCGCTATCGCCAAGTCCATCACTATCATTGACGTCTGTTACGACGCTATACACGCAAACAGAAGCACATCTAAAGCATTTTTTGGAACAGAAAAAGAAGTACCTAGATATCTTTTTCAATAGTAAAGTTAATAAGGACAATGCGAAAGAAGTTTACATAAATTACTTAAACGAGGTACTAGCAGCAATTCAAAACACAATAGAAACGGCTAGCAACGAAAAAGGTACCGCCAAAGAACTCCTGGGCGATAGCTTGGCAAAGATTAAAAAACTCATAGAAGATGTTGAAAAAGACAAAAACGACACAATTTTTAAAACTTTCTGCGATTGCTTGCAAAAAGAGAAGGACAAAAAAGATGAAAAATATGTGTTTTATCATGGAAACACTTCGGCTGGTGCTTTTACCTATGATATATTAGAGAGATTGAGAAAAAAATTACTAAAAAGAAAAGACGATATAGGAACTACTTTTAGAGGATTGAGCTCGACTTATAAAGATATCGATGATTTTTTAATCAAACATATTGATGCTTATGGAGATGATTGCGACATACTTGCCGATGCTTTTAATTATTACGGTGACTATGTAGACGCCGGCGGGCTGTCAACAAATGTTTTTCTATCGGGAAATCCGTTGGATATTGGGTCCAGTAGCTTGTATTTTTTTGCCGCTAACGTTAACGCGGCAAGTAATGGAACTAATAAATGTCCTCGTGAGATTTTTTGGGTTTTGGACGGGGTTCTCCACACATTCTTTGATATAGCAAAGAAACGTAGTGTGTCGTCTTCGAGAACGTTGTTAGACAGGATGTGTATATTGCGCACACTGGCAATGGTTGAAAAAAAATACAAAGAGAGAGGGGCGGATAGTAGTTTCGAAGATGGCGGAGGAGTCTTATATCAGATTTTTATTGACAAAAATAATGTAAATAAAATAGCCTACATGAGTGAGGATTATGGTGTGCCAATTGTTTTACAAGGC